>NZ_JAGHZH010000163.1:0-11892 GCF_017746885.1 Roseofilum sp. SBFL
ATGGATAACTTGGCGATTCATAAAAGGGAATCTATTGTCAAGAAAATTGAAGCGGTTGGCGCAAGTGTCATCTATTTATCTCCCTACTCTCCAGATTTTAATCCGATTGAAATGTGGGGGTCACAACTGAAGTCTTTTATTATGGATTTTTCTCCAACTACCCCCGCTATGATTGATACTCTTTTGGCTGTAGCCCTTGACTTAATTAATCCGAAACATTTGAGAAATTGGTTTGCTCATTGTTGTTACTGTATCTCATGACAGCGCGAAGCGCTGTATCAGATAAGGATTGGCTTGAGCAACAGTTAAACGACTCTGGCATCAAGAATCCTCTATTGAGAGAGCAATTCAAGTTGCATCCTGAAGGCTTCACCCTTGAGGGCGTAGACATTTCTGTCTGAATATAGGGGGAAAATTTGAGCGGGCTAGATGGTTAGACAAGAAGATGTGCCTGAATCCTGACGAGAGAACATGGGTCAACGATATTAGCTTACTATGGAAAAACCCTAAAAGCTTTACAGGGAATTGGTTTCACAGCCCTTCAGTTAGAGGTAACCCAGTCAATGCTGAATGGAGGGGTGTATGTACTGTATACACCTCTGGCGGCAGCGAGAAAAAGCGCTCTACTTCGCTCTTGAATAGAAAACCTCCGATTGCGCCCTATCTTGTCTATGGAAACTTTCTATGGATTATCTCTTGCCTTGGGTGATCGCCCAAGATTATGCTGGTCTCAACAGTGAAAGGATATTAACGCCTTGAGGCGGTGTACCACCACCGGCCCCAAGACTTCCCCAACTGTAATCGCAGTACAATTGGAGCAAAATTATAATGGCACAGGTTTTAGTTCCCGTCTATATATCCGAATTGGATTCGGAAGAGAATACACCGCATTATCGCTATTTTGAAGAGTCTGAAGTTCCAAGGCTTAATCGCTTTGATGTCGGCGATAAAGTTCGATTCTCTGATGACTATGCCCTAGAGGATGTCAAGACTGGAGAGCGATTCAAAGTAGATGTAGAACACACTCATTTCATTAAATTGGTGAGCTATAATCCTGCCACAAAGGAGTTTTCTTATTGGGTAAAGATTGACCCAGCCCTACGACATTGTGGGGAAAAGTTTCAGGACTGGTGTGACAACGTGGCTGATAATGAAATTGATTGGCACGACTGGTTTAGTGAAGATAAACTCACTTCTGCTGAAGAAGTTCCTACTCCTCTAAGCCTTGAACAGCTTCTTGAAGAGGTGGAATCTCCCCATTATCAAGTGGGTGACCGTGTTGGTAGTTGGCTTGTTATTGGGCAATCCTACAGTTTCTTGTTCCGGGATTCGTACTACACAGTTGTCCCTGCGCAAGTCTGCTATATCATTCAGGTCTATCGGATAGAATGCAATTCATTCCCTGAAAGAGAGCTGGATTCTTGGGCGAGAAAACGGTTGGCGCATTACGCTCAAAGGATTGGAGAGCTAGAGAAAAAGTCCTCAGACAATGCTTATGTGATGGGCGTACGACTGATATATTGATGGAATGCTATGGCAATGCTTCTATGGATAGATTTCCTCTATTTCTATGACCTATTTACCCTGCACTGCTTTGGAGTGGTGTAGGATGATTTTAGGTGCAAATCAGGTGAAAATCCGTTGAAATTGAAAGTCGTGAGGCTTCAAGTCCCAACAGATAAGAGATATGTTTGATGGGGGCGGAGGGACTTGAACCCTCACGACTTTTAAGGTCAACGGATTTTCATTCTCCCACAGCTTTCGCTGTTTCCTTGAGATCTAGCTCACCGGTTTTGAGAATTGGACCCTCCCTTTACCCTCGACTAAATACGTTAGGGTAGCTCCCGTCGGGCCTCTGCACCTTCCTAAGATAATTGATTAAAGTGTAATTCCCTTAGTCTTTATCTTAGGCTTGGCTCAGGATTGCCATGCCTGTTGCCAGATTTAGGTTTCCCTGAGTTTGAGAGCTTACACTTAGCAAATTTCTCTGCTAAGGCTCAATTTTCTAAGTCCGTAGCGTCTACCATTCCGCCACGCCCCCGCACTTGAGTAAAGTGTAAGGTAGTGAAGTTTTGTATTTCACACAATAAACGATTAAAACACAAATCCTAAGTTTTGACAAGTCCCTCAATGAAATCATCTGGAACAGCCCAGGATTGAGATTGCCAGCTTAACTGGTCTAAAAGTGGTATGATCGCTCTGGATCATTCGCTTTAAATATAGCTAGATGGACATTATCACCTTACTGGTCTACGGAATTTTGGGGGGAACCTATCTCCTAGTCTTACCAGCTCTGATCTATTTCTACCTCGATCGCCGTTGGTATGGTGCCAGTTCCATCGAACGGTTATTAATGTACTTCATGGTCTTTTGGTGTTTCCCAGGCATTCTCCTATTGGCTCCTCTGATTAATCTGAGACCCAAACCCCGGCAAATTTCCTAAACCCCATGGACAGAAGGTAAGCAGAACGTGCGACGAATTGATGTAATTGTCATTAGTGGGGCAATTTTTGCCACCGGTGGTTTAGTGTATGGGCTATTTCAACTTTTGGGGTTAGATAGCCTAGATGCTGGCCGTTGGAGTCAAGTTATTCTTATGGGTGGGGTATTAGTTTGGGTATCTACCTATCTATTTCGGGTGGGAACCCAAAACATGACCTACAATCAGCAACGGCGTGACTATGAAGAGGCTATGCTGCAAAAAAAATGGGAATCTCTAACGCCAGAGGAGAGAGCCAAACTAGAAGCTGAGGTAGCCTCAGAATCCGATCCCTCTATCTCCCCTGATTAATTGATATTATTGTTATGACCCATGCGATTACCGAGTGTTTTCAGCAACTGCGATCGCAAAACACTCCAGCCTTAATTCCATTTATTACCGCAGGCGACCCAGATTTAGAAACCACAGCTCAGGCTCTGCAAGTGCTGGATCGCCAAGGTGCAGATATTATTGAACTGGGGGTTCCCTATTCCGATCCCTTAGCAGATGGCCCTGTGATTCAAGCGGCGGCTACCCGCGCTCTACAACAAGGAACCCGTCTAGAATCCGTATTGGAACTGCTCGGCCAAGTTAGCCCCCAGTTGAAGGCTCCAGTGATTTTGTTTACCTACTATAATCCGATTCTGCATCGGGGAATTGACCGCTTTTTGGATGAGATTAAGCAAGCAGGAGCGGCTGGTTTAGTCGTTCCCGATTTGCCTCTAGAAGAGGCAGAATGTATCTTAGAGCCGGCGGCTGAACGGGGAATTGAAGTTGTGTTATTAGTTGCACCCACCAGTTCCGCAGAGCGAATTCAGGCGATCTCTCAAAAGTCCCAAGGATTTATCTACTTAGTCAGCGTAACCGGAGTCACTGGAGTTCGCCGTGAAGTAGCCACCAGAGTGCCCAGTTTGATCCAACAGATTCGCCAAGTCACGGATAAACCCATTGGTGTGGGATTTGGGATTTCCCAGCCTGAACATGCTTGTCAAGTAGTTGATTGGGGCGCAGATGCAGTTATTGTTGGGAGTGCGATCGTTCGCCGATTAGCATCTGAGGGTATAGACTCGATAGGCCAGTTTTGCCAGACTTTAAAACAGGCGATGGAGTAGTAACTGAGAATAGGGCGTAACTGGTATTTATTGATCAATATTGATGAGTTTGACCCGTAACAGATCTAAGGGAGGGACTGGATCTCCCTTAGAATTCTAACAAGAGCATGGGATTAACCCTGAAGATTTAATGGAGATCTAAACATCCCCATCAAAGCAAAATCAGAATTGAACCAGCAATATTTGTGCCTACTAACTGGTAGATTAAGAAAGAGAAAGAAGCCCGTGACGAGGATTGAACTCGTGACCTCACCCTTACCAAGGGTGTGCTCTACCACTGAGCTACACGGGCAATTCATTAACTAAACTTCCAATTCTAACTGCGTGTTAGAAGAGACGGTGATGGGCCGAGCTGGATTTGAACCAGCGTAGGCATAGCCAGCGGATTTACAGTCCGCCCCCATTAACCACTCGGGCATCGACCCTTTCGCTCACTGACTCCTTAATTTAGCATAAGGTTTAGTAAAAACACAACCCCCTGGGGATTTTTTTTGAGATGGAGGTTTATCGATCTGGGAAACTCTCATGAGATGCTGATGAGCGGGGCGATCGCGCCCTTCCCGGTAAGCCCGGAATCCATCGGCGGTCTTTGGGGGATTTTGCCGTGCGTCCGGGACGGGGGGGACGATGGGGAAAGTCACTTTCATCATAAATTTCACCCACTAACTCTTCTAAGACATCTTCGAGAGTGACCAGTCCTACGGTGCCCCCATACTCATCTACAACGATCGCCAAATGAATCCGACTTTGGAGCATTTCCTTCAACAGATCGCTCACCCCTTTCACCTCCGGCACATAGACAGGCGAATCCATTCCGGCTGTCACTGGGGCTAAATTACGCTCTCCTGGGGGGAGATTTTTCAGAGTTTGGAGGGCGCGTTTAAGGTGAACTACGCCGAGGATTTGATCTTTTGACTCTTCCTGAACGGGAATTCGGGAAAACCCGGTTTCTAAACAGAGATTTACCAACTCTTGCAACGTGGCTTCATGGGAAATGGTACGCATATCAATGCGGGGTTTAACCACATCTTTAGCAGTCAATTCATCGAGCATCAAGGCTTTATTGAGCAACTCATGCTTATAGAAATCCAGTTTTCCTTTACCGCCCAAAATCTCAATCATCAGTTGCAAATCTTGCAGGGAAGCATCATCCTGGGTAGCATTGCCCTGGAAAAAGCGAATCGCACTTTGGGCAATCCATTCCAGAAAATCAATAATACCGATCGCCGATAATGCCCGAGATAGCCAATAAATCGGTCGCACCACCGCCTTAAAAAAGGCCAACACATTATTGATAGCCAGGGACTTCGGCGTAATTTCGCCAAAAATCAACACCAGAAACGTAATGACTGCGGTTGCCACCCCTAACCCCGCATTGCCTAACCAGAGGGCAAACAGGTTACTGGTAAGGACAGCGGAAAAATTATTAATCAGGTTATTGCCAACGAGGAGAGTAGTAATAAACCGAGTCCGTTGCTCTAGAACCAGGCGAAAAATCCCTTGAGGGTCTCCCTGTTCCTTAATTAGGGCGCGGAGTTTGAAGTTATCGAGGGCAGTAATGGCTGTTTCTGAGCCAGAGAAGCAGGCTGAGAGGACTAACATGACCATTAAGACTGTTGCATCTAGCCAGATGGAGCCAAGCAAAGGACCACTTTCAGCCGCTGCCAGCAGATGGGAAGTAAGAGGGTGGGGAATCACCAGAATGTTGGATAAGAAAGCAATACTTAATTATGGATGATTCATGATGCTATTCAAGGGGGATTTCGGCAAAGTTTTTCAGCATTACATCGATCGCCGATAGAGTAACCAGACAAATAGGGGGGAACCCAGAAGAGCCGTGACTGCACCAACGGGTAACTCTACAGCGCCTAACCGGGAGAGTAAGTCCGCTAAGGTTAGCACCCAAGCGCCTCCAAGGGCAGAGAGGGGAATAATCCAACGGTAATCATTACCACCGATCAGTAAGCGAATACCATGGGGAACAATGAGACCGACAAAACCGATTAATCCGGCAATACTGACGGCTCCAGCAGCCAGTAGGGTGGCAATAGAGCCGATGAGCAGACGCGATCGCCCCAAGGATACGCCTAATCCTACCGCTAAATCATCGCCTAAATTCAGGACATTGAGCGATCGGGCTAAGAGAATAGCACCTATCAACGCCAAAATTAAATAGGGAGCCGCCACTTGTACCTCTGCCCATCCCCGACCATTCAAGCTGCCTACCAACCAATTGAGCGCCTGCTGAATGCGGCTATCTGCGGATAATAACAGCAATGTGGTCTGCACTGCCCCAAATAGGGAAGAGACCGCCACACCCCCTAAAATTAAGCGCTCTACAGAGATGCCATTCACACTGCGAGCCAACCCATAAACGAGGGTTGTGGTTAAAACTGCACCTAACCAAGCTCCCAAGGGTATCCAACTTTGAGCAACCCCCAACGTCACCATAGCAACGGAGACTAAACCCGCACCGGCAGAAATACCGAGTAAAAAAGGGGTAGCTAAGGGATTGCGTAACATGCCTTGCAATAAAGCGCCAGAGGTTCCCAAAGCCGATCCCACACAAACAGCAGCGACGACTCTGGGCAGTCGCAACTGCCAAATAATGGTTTGATTCACTGTATCTCCCTGATGCCAGAGGGCTTCCCAGAGTTCGGTTTGAGTCAGGGAAACAGCCCCAAATGAGAGGGACAGAGCTAAGGTTAAGCCTAAGCCAACGGCGATCAGCAGGAGGATGGAGAAGACACGAATAGGAGTCACGAGCGTCAAGACTTAATCAAGAATGAGTAATATTACAATTGAACAATTGATGTTATCCCAGTATCGATGAATATCACCCGCAAATGGTCAGCCAAACAGCAAAAAGCTAGAGAAATCCTGATCCGGCTGAAGCGTTTGTATCCCGATGCCACCTGTACCTTAACTTATGAAACGCCCGTACAGTTGCTGGTGGCGACCATTTTATCCGCCCAATGCACGGATGAGCGCGTGAATCAAGTGACTCCAGAATTATTCCGACGCTATCCGGATGCCCCTGGGTTAGCAGATGCACCGTTAGAGGAATTGGAGGCTTTGGTGCGATCGACTGGATTCTATCGCAATAAAGCCAAAAATATTAAAGGCGCTTGTCACATGATTGTGCAAGATTTTGGGGGCAAAGTGCCTCAAAGAATGGAAGAATTGCTCAAACTTCCTGGCGTTGCTCGGAAAACGGCTAATGTTGTCCTTGCCCACGGTTTCGGCATTAATATGGGCGTAACTGTTGATACTCATGTCAAGCGTTTAAGCGATCGCCTAGGCTTAACCGAACACAAAGACCCCATTCGCATAGAGCGAGACTTAATGCGCCTCCTGCCCCAACCTGATTGGGAAAATTGGTCAATCCGGTTAATTTATCATGGTCGCGCCATTTGTCAGGCGAAAAAACCGGATTGTGCGAATTGTGTTTTAGCCGATTTGTGTGAGTTTAATCAAAGCTGATCGAGCTGCACAACAACAATTTATCAGTAAATGAAGGTTGGGTTAAGTGCCAGTCAACCCAACTTTCAGAGCTAGAGCTAACGTCATTATGGAGAGATTTTTTGTCCTATAATTACAGTAACTGGGCCGCCAAAAACAGGGCCGATAAAGTTAAGTTCCGTAAAATCACTTGGGTTCAATCCGAGGAAAGTAGCCACAGCAATATCTCCATTCACTCCATCTGTAAAACCCGAACTTTTATTCCGTTCAACGTACAGAAGTGTGCCACCGGTTACTGCTGTCAAGTTCAGACTACCCGCTTGTCCTCCAGGAGAATTGAGATTCATTTGTCCGCCAAAGGTTGTGTTGATTGGGGTAGGATCTAATAAAATATCCATGATGGGATAGACTTGCTTGCCAATTTCAACGACATCTTGGTTGGGATCGAAATCGGTGATAAAGTCGGCGTTAGATGGACTTACAGATGCAGGAAGATTTCCTAGCCGAGGAAAGAAACCGAAGAATGGAGAAGTTGGAGGAAACGGAATTTCCGTATTTCCAGGGCCGAGTAGTTCTGTCAAGTTAAAAACAAAGCGGTCTGTCCCATCTGCTATAATTGAGCCATCAAAACCACTGAGAGTGTCACTACCCAAGCCTCCTTCCATAATATCGATGTCATGTCCACCAACGATACTATCATTACCAGCACCACCTAGGAGTGTATTATTCTGGTCTCCACCTAAGACGGTATCATTATCATTTCCACCATCTATGAAATCGTGACCGATACTACCAAGGAGGCGATCGTTTCCTGCCCCACCTTGGATACTATCTTCACCATTACCACCGTCAATAGTATCGCCACCTGAACTCTCTGCACCACCGGCAATGCTGTCATTGCCATTGCCACCAACAATGGAATCTCGACCAGAGTCATTGGTTCCACCACGGATAGTATCGTTTCCATCTCCTCCAATGAGTGTATCACCAGGAGCATTAGACCCTTGATTTCCACCAAGGATGCTGTCGTTACCTTCCCTACCATCGTAGTAGTCTACTCCAGTGGCTCCTACCGCAGAACCCAAGCGACCGATCGTATCATTACCGAATCCACCGTCTATAGTGTCATTGCCTTGAACAGCATCATCACTTGCAGGAATAATGGAATTGACTAGACTCGCGTCAACATCCAGGTAATCATCGCCATTACCTCCCCAAATACTATCGTCATCACGACCACCGGCAACAGTATCGCTACCACCGACAGTATCATCATTAACAGAGTTAAGACCTGCGAAGATACTGTCATTTCCATCTCCACCCTGGATGGTATCGCGACCCAATAGCCCTCCAACGAGAATGTCATTACCTTCTAGTCCATCAAGGTTGAGGTCAAAGTTTAATATGACAGTTGCTAAATTAGAGGTCTGGTTTGTAGCTGTGTTTCTGGTTGTATACTGAAAACTTCCTGGGTCTAATATATTCGGAATAAATGTGATGGTATCACCAGCTAAATCAACTGAATAACCAAACGGATTACTGACGCTATGAACCACCAGGTTATCATTCGGTAAGTCATTAGCTAAGATGTCAGCCGTATTGATGGTAATAGGAACAGTATTATTTTCATTTGCCTGACTAGCAAGAGAGTCGTCGCCTGATGTCCCCGTCACTGTTGCCGAGAAGCCACTTAATGTATCTGGATTAGCTTGTAACGATCCAGGTATGGGCAATTCTGTTGGTAATTCTAAAATCGCCTCAGCCAAACCAAATATGTTGGCTCGTTGATAATCCGTATTCGTGTTGGTGACATTATCATCCTCACTATCTCCATCAAAGATACCATAGCCTGTATTTTTAATCCAAGTTTCAAATTCAGCAGGCGTCAATCTTCGACCTAGTTTTTCCATTGCCAACTGTTGTGCCAAAACTGCCATCCCCGCCACATGAGGTGCTGCTTGCGATGTCCCCGATTTTTCATTGAATCCAGTTCCAGTAGCATCGGCACCATGAATTCTCGCTCCTGGTGCAAAAACACTTGTTAATGTTGGATGGCGTTGTGAAAATGCTGTAATGTCATCTGGCCGGGTATTCCTATTGATCGATGCTACTTCATCAAATGTCACTTCTCCATCGTCATTGAGATCGGCAAACGTGCGAAATTCCGTGTAGGAATTATCAAAAACAGCACCAACTGATAATGAATTTGGATCGGCAGAGGGATATTTTACTCCGGGAACACTTTCATTTGACCAAAAGTTATTTCCTGAAGAAGAGACAACAATGATATTTTTTGCCGCTAAATCTCGTAGCTCATCAGAAAATGGGCCATTACTTTCTGGACTGCTGTAGTTACCATAACCCAACGACATATTGACAGCGACAATATTGTATTCATCGGCATTGTTAACAATCCACTGCAAAGCTTGTTGAATATCGTAGGAGCTTCCTTTTCCTTTGTTGTTTAAAACTTTGAGGTGAATAATATCTGCTCCAGGGGCAACCCCAAGAAAGCGACTATCTGAAGAAGCAACAATACTGGAAACATGAGAGCCATGCCCATTATCATCAATAGCTTCATTGCTCTTATTGTTTACATAATCATGAGTAAACTTGATTCTATTTTCAAAGGCAGGATGCGCCTCATTAATACCGCTATCGAGAATAACAACAGCATAGCCACTTCCATCAACACTATCAAAGCGCTGATCTGCTTTAAAAGTATCAACGCTAATGAGTGGAAGTGATTCATTGGTATCACTTTCTGCAATAAAATCTGATACATCAGTAGTTATTCCAGGCAGTTGAGGAACGATGCGAGTGTTAAGTAGGTAGTTAGTAGGAGCGTCGCTAGTAATGCGTAACCGGTAAGCACCACCAGGGAGTTCTCCAGAGATGACAGAGGTGTTGTTGTTCAGTTGTCCGTTGAGAACGACGTTACCTTCTTCGTCTAAGACATCGACGGTGGCTAAGGCGGTAAGTCCGGTTAGGGATAACTCGAAGGTGTTGGTTGCACCGAGGCTGAATTTGTAGTAGTCGGCAACATCGCTACCGCCGACGCTTTGGGAGAAGGTGCGGGTGGTGGAGGCGAGGGAGATGCTGGTGGCGGTTTCTAGGGTGTTGCCGGGATCGGTTTCTATGGCAATAACTTCAGCCGCAGGTGGCAGGATGGAAAGGCTGGGTGCTGGAGAGGGAGAGGATGAGGGAATGTCGGGTACGGAAGGTAGGGGTGAGGGAGCGGGGATATTGAGCAGGGTGTTGGTGAATTGGGATGCCTCAAGGGTGGTTGCGTCGATGCCTTGGAAGATGCCGACAATGGCTCCGGTGCTGCGATCGCTCACTACACTATCTTCTCCCCGTTGAGTCACCAGTAGACTCTCAAAAGTGACTCCTGGAGCGAGTCCAACTCGATCCTGTCCTGGAGTAAAGTCAAGAATGACATCTTCTCCGCTACCTAAGACAAAGATATCTTGTCCGGGGCCGCCGACTAGGGTATCGTCGCCTAAGTCACCGTAGAGGATGTCGTTGCCGCGATCGCCAGAAACCCAATCATTACCCTGTCCGCCGCGCACGCAGTCATCACCTTGACCGCCATGTACCGTATCGTTGCCCAAATTTCCATTGACATAATCTTCCTGTGGATTTCCGACGATCAAATCATCATCAAGTCCTCCCCAAATGCGATCGGCACCCGTGCCACCTAACATCACATCATTTCCTTGATTACCGTAGAGTTGATCGTTGCCAGCATTACTGGCAATAATATCTGCACCTGCTAATCCCCAAATTATGTCATTTTCTTGGGTTTCAACGATTAAATCATTCTCTGGTGTTCCGAAGCGAATCATCGGTATTGCCTCCTGATTAGGTTGATGAAAAGCCTTTGAAGTGTCAATCTTAGAGGAAAAAAGAGGAGAAATCAGTTTTTTCTGATTTCTTTACCTCTTGAATTTGTGTCTTTGTGTCTCCACACAAGCTTTCTTTATTTTAACCTACATTTCAGGGTTTATATTGATTTTATTGCTAGCATCTATAAAGATTGTTATAGCAAATAAAAGTTCTGAAAATAATTCAGAATCTATCATTATTAATCGACTTTAGATCGAGTCCTATTAAACAATTTTTCTTGCAATCAGAAGGAAGCAATTACAAAGATGATCGAGATTCTTGAGATTGCCTCCTTCCACTCCACTCCATTCTTAATCAGCATTACTTAGACTACAGACTTCCGTAATCTTAAGCCAGTACACACCAGACCCAGTGTTACTAAGCTGATGAGACTCGAAGGCTCAGGTACATCTTTAACTTCTCCAATGCCTCCTGTGATATCATTATCACACTCTAGACCTAGATGATATAAAAAGTCTCCAGTAGAAAATAAGGAAGAATCAAAACTAAAGGCAAAGGTATGATTTCCAGTCGCATTAAAATGAGTAAAATCTAATCCGAGAGTACTCACATCACTGACAAAGTTAATATCACCTAGCTTGGTTCCAGAAGCGATTACATTTTGTACATGACGGCTTTGATCGAAGTATGGATCGGTTGCCGAAAAATCTCCAATGGAAGGGGTGCCTCCATGACTGGTTACCCAATTATTATAGGCGGATAAATTGTCCAGAAGAAGACCATTTTGATTGGCTACATCTGTTGCTGTAACATTACCAAAAACACCCAAACTTGGAGCCGCAGATTCATTACAGCGCTTCGCGCGGTAATAGGTAATAGGTAATAGGTAATAGGAAAACCATTTTTCACGCTATAATGCCCATTCTTTCGGCTTTTCATGGGAAGGCACTCTCAAGGAAAATTTCGATTACTGTACCTCATAACATCGAA
>NZ_JAGHZH010000164.1:0-60574 GCF_017746885.1 Roseofilum sp. SBFL
CAGATTTGAATAAAATTGAACACTTTTGGGAGCGGCTGAAGAAGGAGGTGGGAAAACTCAAGAACCAGTGTGAATCCCTTTATGATGCCATCATAGAAGCTTTTAAGATACTGTCCTAACGCTCCCTTTCTTTGCTATACAACAAAACTGTTCTCGCTCTCCTCAAAGTCTCAAAATTTGGATCGTCAGTTTTATCCTCTGCAATAGCCTACTCTTTATCTGGGGCCCAAGCCAATGGCGCACCTGGGCAAAAATCCAGGACTATGACCAATTTGTAGAAGTGCGACGCGATACCATTTACCAAAACTTTCCCCCCTCAAGCACCACTGTTCTTTCTAGTGGTCATTATGCACGATTAGTGTCCTATTATTTTCGCGACTATTTCTCTGCGACTTTGGGGATGATACTTACTGACGATTTTGCTCTCCTCGATCCGAGGGTAAATACCTTAGTCCTCTTTGATTCTAGGATCTTAGGGAATCTATCACCGGACATTGAGGTGCAAGAACTTTCCCTACCCCAGGGCGATCGCGCCAGCGATGCAGAGCATTATCGCTTGCGGTATATTCAATGGCAACCGTCCCAGGAAGTCAAGGTCAGTAACCAGAGCCTGATTATAAAATAAAGTCAGACGTAAGGAATAAGGAGTCAGAAGTTGGTTATTGCGACTGAAAAATTAACGTTTGCCGAATATCTCCAGTATGACGATGGGACAAATAGGCGCTATGAATTGGTTGAGGGGGAATTAATTGCGATGAGTTTAGGGACTGGGAAGCATGGGGCGATCGCTGAATTTATTAATGATTGCTTTAAGGCAGAAGTTTCCCGACAGGGACTTCCTTGGACATCTAAAGATATGAGAATTGGAGTGCGTTCTCCCCGTGGTGGAAGATGGGATACTTCGCGTATTCCAGATGTAACAGTCTTACCCCTAGAACAGTGGGAAGATTTAGCGAACCGAGAAGCGGTGATTGAATTAGATGAATCTCCCCCTATTTTGGTCGTAGAAGTCGTCAGTCCTTCAACTCAAACAACTGACTATCGCCATAAACGCTCAGAATATGCAGTATTAGGAATTCAGGAATATTGGGTCGTCGATCCCATTGGAGAAAAGGTGACGATCTTAACCTTGGTTTCTGGCTTTTATGATGAAGCTGTATTTCAACGAGAAGAGGAGATTGAGTCCAGGGTTTTTACTGAATTAAGGTTCACGGCTAATCAAATTTTATCAGCACGCTAAATGTCCTTAACCAAAACTGAGATTACCGTTACAGCTTGGTAGAACTCACTGATTTCACTGATATCCCTCTTTTGTCACTCTGGGAAGAGTACAATAAAGAAAAAAGGCTGACGACCCTCCCCCCATCTCCTAGATTTAGGTGTACCTTAAAATTCCCCATCTAGGGCAGAAACACACCGTTCGCATAAAGTAGGATGCTCGGCACTTTCGCCGACGTGGGTGGAATAATTCCAGCAGCGATCGCATTTTTCGCCCTCTGCTTTCACGACACCAATACCCAAATTATCCACAATTGCTTGATGCTCTAGCCCTTCTATAGCCTTGATATCGTCCACCAGTTCCACCTGGGACGTGATGAACAGATAGCGCAATTCATCGACTCCATTGCCAATGGTGACTGCTTCTGGAGTCTCAGAGGGAGCTTTTACAGCGGTAACTTTTTCGGGTTTGGCAACTGGCGAGACATCCTCCACCAGTTCGGAGGTTTTTTCTGTGCCCATAAACTCTTGTACTGCGGTATTCACCTGACTCAAGAGGGCAGAGCGCTCTTGTGCATAGAACAACCGTTGACGTACAAACCAGATGGTATAGATAATACCGACCAATTCGAGCAGTAAGGAGACAATAGGCAATTTAAGCATGGTGTAAGCCGTTGTCCAGCCCACATTTAAGGTTGCTGCGCTACCGAGTAAGGTGAACAGGATTAGGAAGGCGCGGGGATAATCTTTTACCCATTGCCGCCATTGATTCCACCATTGGATAGCAAGTTGCAGGAATTCGCCCAACGATCCCTCTGCTGGAGGGGTGGCAGAGGAAGCATCCGATCCGACAGGTTCTGTAAGGGCAGGTTTATGAAATGTTTGGTCTTCCAAGCTAGATCTTGGTGAACCTGCCCCTACCGCGCTCTCTGGTATTTCTGCCACCGGTTTCACCTGGGGTTTGAGGGCGACGGATAATTGAGGATTAAAGGCTTCTAAGTCTTCCTTGATCTTGTCATCCGACACATAGAGCAAGACTTTAGCTTCTAGAGCCGAGCCGATCGCCTTGGCATTGCGTGCCCCTTCTAACACCTTATTGACTTCTGTACGAATTTGACGCAGTTTTGTCCATTTTTCGGCTAATGGAGGATTGTGCCAATAGGGTTCAGTCACCAACCATCCGGACTGGAATACGGACTCATGGGACATTTTGTAGGGCAGATTTTGCCAGATGTCTTCTGCCATGTGTGAGAGAACCGGAGCGATCGCCCGTGCTAAGTTTTCTATAGCGATCGCCAATACCGTCTGACAACTGCGGCGACGTTTTCCCTTTTCGGCACTGATATAGAGCCGATCCTTAGCAATATCTAGATAGAAGTTGGACAAGTCCACCACGCAGAAATTCTGCACCGTTTGGAAGAAGCGGAAAAACTGATAACTTTCAAACGCTTCAGTGACTTGGGCGAACACTTCCCCCATGCGATGCAACATATACTGGTCTAATTCTGGCATTTCCTCATAGGGGACGCGATCGCGTTCTGGATCGAAATCATACAAATTCCCCAACAGGAACCGGGATGTATTGCGAATCTTGCGATAGACATCCGCCAACTGTTTCAGAATTGTCTTCCCAATGGGGACATCGGAAGAATAGTCCACCGAAGACACCCACAGACGCAGCACATCCGCTCCATAGGGAGGAGCCTCCTTCTTATTCTTACCCCCGTTAATAATATCCAACGGATCGACCACATTTCCCAGGGACTTACTCATTTTCCGTCCCTGTTCATCCAAAGCAAACCCATGGGTGAGAACATTTTTATAGGGAGCCATTCCCTGAGTTGCCACACTGGTGAGCAAACTGGACTGGAACCAGCCCCGGTGTTGATCGGAGCCTTCCAAATACAAATCCACGGGATACTTCAACTCTTGGCGTGCCGCTGCCACACCTGCCCAGGAACAGCCAGAGTCAAACCACACATCCATGGTATCCATACCTTTGCGGTAATTCTTCGCCTCTTTCCGGTATTTGGGCGGTAATAACTCTTCTACGGAAAGATTCCACCAGGCATCGGAACCCTGCTCGCGGATAATCTCCTTCACATGAGCGATCGTTTCTTCCGTTAACAGAGCTTCTCTGGTTTCCTGATGGTAGAACACGGGAATAGGCAATCCCCAACTCCGCTGTCTGGAAATACACCAGTCCGATCTCTCTTGCACCATGGATGTAATCCGGTTTTCGCCAGAAGACGGAATCCATTTCACCGACGCGATCGCCTCTAAAGCCGTTTCCCGGAACTTATCCACCGACGCAAACCATTGCTCAGTTGCCCGGAAAATCGTTGGTTTTTTGGTGCGCCAATCATAGGGATACTTATGCACATAGGGCGATTCTTTGATTAATGCACCCGCTTCAGTCAGCGCTTCAATAATCGCTGAGTTCGCATCCTTTAGCACATTTAATCCAGCAAACCTACCCGCCAACTGCGTCAAATCGCCCGCGTCATTCACTGGCGACAACACAGGCAAACCATAGCGTTGACCCACAATAAAGTCATCTTGACCATGGCCCGGAGCCGTATGAACTAAGCCTGTCCCAGACTCCGTAGTCACATAATCGCCACCAATCACAACCGGTGACTCGCGATTAAACAAAGGATGTTGATAGGTGCAATGCTCCAAATCTTTCCCCTTCACCGTTGCCTTCAGCGTCAGTTTAATCTCGAGTTCTTCACAGAGGCGGGCGATCGCCCCTTCTGCCACCAAAATATACTTCGGCAGCGTCCCCTTACCCGTAGGTTCCGGTTCTGCATCACTCCCTTTCCCAAACCCCTTACTCCGAGTCTTGCTCGTTGGCGCTTTGCCCCAAGGCGTTTCTACCACCGCATAGGTCAACCCTGGATTCACCGCTACTGCCAAATTTCCGGGAATTGTCCAAGGTGTCGTTGTCCAAATCGCTACCCCCAGATCCGGCATAAACGGATTGAGTTCCGAAAACACCCCATCATTCAGATGCACCATCCGGAACGCCCCATAAATACTATCGGACGTATGCCCCTCTGGATACTCCAACTCTGCCTCAGCCAGAGCCGTGCGAGAACTCGGACTCCAATGTACCGGTTTGAGACCTCGATAAATATAGCCCTTGAGTACCATTTGCCCAAACACCTCAATTTGGGCAGCCTCATATTCGGGAGTCAACGTTAAATAAGGATTCTCCCAATTCCCCCAAACCCCGTAGCGTTTAAAACTTTCTCGTTGTTCATCAACCGTTTTTTGGGCAAACTCAGCCGCTTTTTGCCGTAACGTAATAGGAGTCAACTGCTTGCGCTCCTCCCCTTTCATCGCTTGAAGCACCTTCAGCTCAATAGGCAGCCCATGACAGTCCCACCCCGGTACATACCGGACTTTATGGCCTTGTAGCAACTTGTATTTATTAATAATATCCTTCAGGATTTTATTCAAAGCATGGCCCATATGCAGAGAACCATTGGCGTAGGGCGGCCCATCATGGAGAATAAACATATCCCCTGGATTCTCCTGGGAAAGCTTTTCATAAACCTGATGTTCTGCCCAAAATTTTTGCAGTTCAGGTTCTTTTTTCGGTGCATTTGCCCGCATATCAAAGCCAGTTTGGGGCAAATGGACGGTAGTTTTATAGTCTTTTGCTGCTGTCACGGTGCTATTGGGAAGGGTTAGGGACAAAAGGGTTATGAGTCTGTAGTCAGATTTTAACAGGGAAGTTTATCGAGTTTGCACCACAATAGTCTTCCCCGAATTAAAAGTTTATCAGCCGTTATCTGCGTTTTTTACGTCTTGAAGACCGAGAACGAGAGGGTTTGCTCACCTGAGAGTCTGTCGATTCGGGTTCGATTTCTTCATCGGTTTCTGGTTCAGCTTCAGTTGCCGCTTCTATAGAGTACTCCAGTCCTTCTTCTTTCGTCTCCTCAGAAGAGTCTGAAACAGTCTCCGGCAAGTCCGAACCTGAAGGAGGTGGAATTTCGTCATTTTCCGGTTCAGAAGGCTCTTCTGAGGGAATTTCCTCGTCTGGGACTGGCTCCGGTTCAGCCGAGGAAACGGATGCGTCAGTCTCTTCTGTGGGCTGTTCTTCCGGTGCTTGCGCTTCTTCTGGACTGGGAGGTTCGGGCGTTTCCGGTGCTTCAGCAACGGGTTCCTCTACACTTTCGGCTTCAGGAGGTTCTGGCACTTCAGCGACGGTTTCCTCTACACTTTCGGCTTCTGGCGTTTCTGGCACTTCAGCGACGGTTTCCTCTACACTTTCGGCTTCAGGAGGTTCTGGCACTTCAGCAACGGGTTCCTCAGTTACGGGTTCTGAGGCTTCTGGTATTGGCGTAGATAACTCTGGCTCTTCTTCAGCCCAAGTTTGTGCATCTGAAGCAGGCATTTCCGAAGGCTTCGACTTTTGGAATCGACTTTTGAGACTATCAAAGAAACCGAACAACCCCGATAGAGTTTTCGATTTCGGTTGTGGAGGAGTCGGAGACGATGAAGTAACGGGCGTTTGTGCAACGACGGGTTCAGAGGATTCCTCAAATTCATCAGGCTCAGGCGCAGATTCTATCGTACTCTCATCTGGAACATCTGGGGCGATCGCCCCTTGACCCTCGATTTCCTCAGTCGCCTCTATCTCCTCTATCTCTTCATATTTCGATTCAGCTCCCCCTTGCGCCACCTCTAGTTCTGGCTGAGATTCAGGTTCTGGCGAAACCGGTAATTCGGCAGGTTCAGGCTCCGAAACGGGAAATTCCTCCACACTCAGTTCCGATTCAGTCACCGTTTCCTCACCCCCGACAGGGATAGGAGTCTCTGGAGACGTTTCTTCTTGGGTAACAGGAATTTCAGATTCTGGTGTTTCAGGGGTAGGCACAGCAACCTCTGGAGCAGGAGACCTCTTCAACAAACGATTTAAAGCACCTAAGCCATTCTGCTTTAACTGTTCCCCCTCCACAGGAGTTTGTTGACCAGCAGGAGTTAATTGGCGACGTAAGGTTAAAGTTTCCCAACCTAGATACAACAGCAGGGGAACAGCAGCCATTTGGCCGAGCATCACCGCACCCGTAAACCGTCCAGCACAAAACCATAGGGTTAGAGCATAGAGAAAGCCTAACCCACTCCAGATAAAATCACTTTTACGCCGATAAACCTCTGGAAAAAAGAAGAATGCCATATAAAAGGCGAAACTTCCTAAGCCAACGGCTAGTGCCAGAATTCGTGCCATGTCTGCTGAACCCTCTGTTTCTAAATTCTTTGTCTACAGCCTACAGGGTCATTTTACCGTGACGGCCCAGACTTAATCTCTTCTTTACGGGACAATTTTAAAGATCGGGCTAACCTTGTAGGTAATTTGCTGTTATAGCAAGCAATTGTTGGTTACGCGAGTACATAATCTTATGACACAGCCAAGTTTTGGTCTAATTGGCCTTGCGGTTATGGGTGAAAACCTGGCCCTGAATGTGGAACGCAATGGTTTTCCAGTAACGGTTTATAACCGAACTTATGCCAAAACTGAAGAGTTTATGGCCACCAGAGCCAAGGGGAAAAATTTCTTAGCTGCCCAAACTCTGGAAGAATTTGTACAAAAACTCGATCGCCCCCGCAAAATTTTGATTATGGTGAAAGCGGGTAAACCGGTTGATGCCGTAATTGATAGCCTCAAGCCCTTACTTGATGAAGGGGATATGATTATCGATGGCGGAAACTCCCTTTATGAAGATACCGAACGCCGCACCAAAGATCTCGAAGCCTCGAAATTAGGATTTGTAGGCATGGGAGTCAGTGGCGGTGAAGAAGGGGCACTCAATGGCCCCAGTTTAATGCCAGGGGGAACTCCAGCAGCTTACCAAGAGTTGGAACCCATTGTGACCAAAATTGCGGCTCAAGTGGATGATGGTCCCTGTGTCACTTTTATTGGTAAAGGGGGCGCAGGTCATTATGTGAAAATGGTTCACAATGGCATTGAATATGGCGATATGCAGTTAATCGCTGAAGCCTATGATTTGCTAAAAAATGCCGTAGGTTTAACCAATCCTGAACTCCATGAAGTGTTTAAGGAGTGGAATGAAACTGAGGAACTCAATTCCTTTTTAATTGAGATTACCCGGGATATCTTTAAACAAATTGACTCGGAAACCAACCAGCATCTGATCGATCTGATTGTAGATGCAGCCGGTCAAAAAGGAACGGGACGGTGGACTGTCGTCACTTCTTTAGAGTTGGGGGTAAGTATTCCCACAATTACCGCAGCCGTAAATGCTCGCATTATGTCTTCCTATAAAGAAGAACGGGTAGCTGCGTCTCAGGAATTAACCGGGCCAAGTGGTCAGTACGATGGAGATCTCAAAGCATTTATTCCTAAAATTCGAGATGCTCTCTATTGCTCTAAAATTTGTTCCTATGCTCAAGGGATGGCTCTGCTGAGTAAGGCTTCTCAAGAGTTTGGCTATGAGTTGAATCTGAGCGAAATTTCCCGTATTTGGAAAGGCGGATGTATTATTCGTGCGGGCTTCTTAGATAAGATTAAAGTGGCATTTAAGGAGAATCCCAGTTTACCCAATTTGTTGCTTGCTCCTGAGTTCAAGCAAACTATTTTAGACCGTCAGCAAGCTTGGCGGGAAGTGTTGGGTTTGGCTTGTCAGTTAGGGATTCCAGTTCCGGCATTTAGTGCGTCTTTGGACTACTTTGATAGTTATCGTCGCGCGACTTTGCCCCAGAATTTGACTCAAGCGCAACGGGATTTCTTTGGCGCTCATACCTATGAGCGGATTGACCGTCCGAGAGGGGAGTTTTTCCATAGTCAGTGGATGAGCTAGAATCCTCTTGTAGGGGCGAACGGCCGTTTGTCCCTACATCATGTCTAAATTTATGAATGGTTCAAGGAAAAAGCAAAACCAGCTTTTGCCTATTGCCTATTCTCTTCAACTTACAACCTTAACGGGTGACTTATTCCTATTCCCAGCGTGCAGGACTATATTTTGCTAAATTGGTGAGGTAATCTTGATCTAGAGTGGAGGCGATCGCTTCGGGTCGTCCGCTTCTTCTTTACCCAGGGTATCCTATCCGTACTTCCCCAAAGCGATTTAGAGTTTTTGATTATGATCAATCTAAGCGGCTACCAAATTCTTGCTAAGATCTACGAAAGTGACAAAACAGTAGTCTATCGGGGTTGTCAACAAAAAACGAATCTGCCGGTCATTTTGAAGGTACTCAAAGCAGATTATCCCACAGTAGAGGAGCGCAATCGATACCAGCAAGAGTTTGAACTGCTCAATCAGCTCAATCGAGAAAGTGTGGTTAAGGCTTATACTCTAGAAAGCTATCAAAACGCTTTAGTGATGATCTTAGAGGATTTTGGAGGAGAATCCTTAAAACAGTTATTAGCGTCTCAGAAATTTACACTTTTAGGCTTTCTCAACTTAGCCATTCGGATTGTCAAAAGCTTAGGCGATTTACATCAAGCGAGTATTATTCATAAAGATATCAATCCGGGCAATATTATCTTTAATCCCGCCACAGGAGAAGTCAAACTGGTCGATTTAAGTATATCTGTCACCTTTAACCGAGAATCTTCATCATCAGGTCATGCTCCGACGATTGAAGGAACCTTAGCCTATATGTCTCCTGAGCAAACCGGACGACTCAATCGGAGCTTAGACTATCGCACAGATTTCTATTCCTTGGGAGTCACCTTTTATGAGTTGCTCACCCACAAGCTTCCCTTTGAAAGTAAGGAAACAATGGAACTCATCCATTGTCACATTGCCAAGCAACCCATTGCTCCCCATGTCGTTAATTCTGAAATTCCCCCAGTTGTCTCTGACTTAGTGCTGAAGCTATTAGCCAAAAATGCAGAAGAGCGCTATCAAAGCAGTTGGGGATTACTGGCAGATTTAGAACAATGTTTAGTTAATCTGAAAGAAAATGACCAAATCGATCCATTTCCCTTAGGGGAACAAGATATTTCGGATACATTTAAAATCCCAGAAAAGCTCTATGGACGAGACAAGGAAGTCGATACGCTGTTAGCTGCCTTTGAGCGAGTCGCTGATGGTCATAAAGAATTCATGCTCATTAGTGGATATTCTGGAATCGGTAAATCTGCTTTAGTTCAAGAAATGTATAATCCCATTACCCATAAAAATGGCTATTTTATCTTGGGTAAATTCGATCAGTTCCAACGGAGTATTCCTTACTTTGCTATTGTAAAAGCGTTTTCTGAGTTAGTCAATTTATTGCTAACTGAAAGTGAAGAGAACTTAAGACAATGGAAAAAAAAGCTATTAGAAGCCTTTGGCCCGAATGGTCAAATCATTATTGATGTGATTCCGGAAGTAGAATACATTGTTGGCCCCCAACCTGCCGTTATAGAACTAGGACCAACAGAATCTCAAAATCGGTTTAATTTTGTTTTTCAGAATTTTATTCGTATTTTCTGCCGTCCAGAACATCCATTAGTGATCTTCTTGGATGATTTACAATGGGCTGATTCTGCAACTCTGAAGTTGATTGAACTTATGCTAACCGAAGCAGATGTTCAGTATTTTTTCTTAATTGGAGCCTATCGAGATAATGAAGTGAGTCCTAGTCATCCTCTGATGATGGTGGTTGATTCCTTGCGGATTCAGTCTGTGATTATTAACCATATTCATTTGGACAATATGAAGCTCAATCAGATTAGCCAATTAATTTCTGAGACTTTACATCAAAGGCAAGGATTAGTCAAGCCTTTGGCAGAATTGGTTCAAAATAAAACCGCAGGGAATCCATTTTTTGTGAATGAATTTCTCAAGACCTTGTACCAGGAAAACCTGCTAAGGTTTGTCCCACCTCAACCTGATATTATGGGTGGATGGTCTTGGGATTTAGAAGAAATTGAGTCCATGAGTATTACAGAGAATGTAGTGGACTTAATGATTGGTAAGTTACGAAAGCTACCAGAAGCAACGCAAGAAGTTTTACGGTTATCTGCTTGTTTAGGGAATCAGTTTGATTTAAATACTTTGTCTTTGATTTATGAAAAAGAATCCTATGGAACCTTTCAAGATCTGTTGCCCGCAATTGAAGAAAAAATGATCCGCCCCAATTCCGGTAAAGAATTGGTCGACCTGGATTTAGTTACGGCTCCGTTGTTAATTTTAAATTATAAATTTTCCCATGACCGAGTGCAGCAGGCAGCCTATGCTTTAATCGATGAATCAAATAAAAAGGCGGTTCATCTGGAAATTGGCAGAATGCTATTGGAAAGAACACCAATCGAATATCGTAGTGAACGAATTTTTGAATTGGTCGATCATATGAATGTTGGTCGAGCTTTGATAACAGAGCAGAATGAAATACTGGAGTTAGCTCACCTAAATTTGGAGGCAGGAAAACGAGCTAAAGATGCCACTGCTTTTGTGGCAGCTCTTCAATATTTAAAAGAGGCAATGAGCTGCCTGCCAGAAAATATTTGGGATCTCGATCATGAGTTTTCATTTTCTTTGTATAGAGAGCGGGCAGATGTGGAATATTTGAATGGAAATTTTGCTGAATCAGAAGCTTTGATTGCTGAGGTTTTATCTCAGATTGATTCAGATTTTGAGAAAGCAGAAATTTATAATATTCTGTTAATTCAAAATACCTTGAGAGGTCAGTATCAAAAAGCGCTAGAAATCGGGTGTACGGCCCTGGATGTATTAGGGGTGAATTTACCAACTGAAGGTTTAGATCAAGTGATTCCCCAAGAATTAGAAAACGCGAGTAAAGCGTTAGGGAATCGCCCCATTTTATCATTGCTGGATCAATCCAAAATGGAGAATCCACTCAGCGAAATTAAGGTGAAGTTATTGAATAATTTAGCTCCACCGACCTATATGCTCGATATTCAGTTGTGGACGCTGATTATTCTGAAGGGGGCAACGTTGGTTTTGGAGGAAGGATATGCTCCAGAAGTGGCATTCTTTTTGCCCACCTATGGCATTTTATTGGTGAATATTTTTGGACAGTACCGAAATGCCTATGATCTGGGAAAGGTGGCTTATCAACTCAATCAAAAATGGGGACATCCAACTTATAAGGCGGGTGTTTGTTTAATTAGCACTTTGAATTATTGGTTTAATCCCATGAAAGATTCAACATTGCTAGGAAATGAGGCGTATCAATCGGCTCTGGATTCGGGAGATTTGCTTTATGCAGGTTATGTGCTGAATAATCAGTCAGTTAATTTCTTTGTCCAGGGCAAACCGATTGAACAGATTTTAGAAGAGATTCTTAAATATTTACCATTTGCTCAGAAAACGGAGAATCAATTAGTAACTTATGTTTTACTAGGTTTACAGTTGATTCTATTGAATTTAGACGATCAAACGGATGAGGCATTGAATTTTGATGGATCAAGTTTAACCGAAGAGGAATATGTTGAGCTTTGTGAGCAAAATCAGAATAATTTTGCTCTGTGTATTTATCAGGTTTTCAAAATGCAAACGTTATATTTGTATGGAAATCTAGAGGCAGCTTTAGCCCTAAGTGAGACGATCGCGGATAAACTCCAGTTCATACTGGGTACTGCACCTGTGCCTGAGTATAATTTCTACACCTCTTTGGTCTGTCTGTCTGCGTATGATATGACAGAAGAGACTAAAAGAGTAGCCTTATTAGATAAGGTAAGAGCGAATCAAAGTCAATTAAAGATTTGGTCTGAAAACTGTGTAGCTAATTTCTTACCTAAGTATTTACTAGTAGAAGCAGAATTAGCTCGTGTGCAAAATCAACTGGAATTAGCGATTGATTTCTACGATCGCGCGATCGCCGTAGCCACAGAGCATGAATTGATTTCTGTTCAGGCGATCGCCAATGAACGGGCGGCTGATTTTTGGCTGCAAAAACATAAACTCTCCTATGCTCTAGTCCATTTGCGAGAGGCTTACTATCATTACGAGAAATGGGGAATAAAGCGCAAAGTCGCATCTCTGAAGTTAGCCTATCCTCAATTAGAGGCTAAATTTAACCAACTAACCGATAAATTGGATGTGAATACCACAATTCACACCTCTACTAATTCAATTTCCAATAGCCTGGATTTAAATACAGTTCTCAAAGCATCTCAAGCCATTTCTAGTGAAATTGTTTTCGATAAACTCTTGGGTACTTTAATGAAAATCCTGATTGAAAATGCAGGAGCGCAATCAGGATTTTTATTGCTTCCTAAAGAGGGTAAATTGCTAATTTCTGCCTCTGCTTTTGTAGATGAGGAAGCGATTATTAACGAGGAATCAACAGCCGTTGAAACCAGTGAAGAATTACCCATTACGGTCATTAACTATGTGGAGCGCTCTCTCTCCGATGTGGTTTTAAGTCATGCCTGTCGAAATGGACAATTTACCAACGACCCTTACATCATTAAACGCCAAGTTAAATCACTCCTGTGTATCCCCATTGTTAATCAAGGACAACTGATTAGTATCCTGTATTTAGAAAATAACCTAACGACTGATGCCTTCACTGCCGATCGCATTGAAGTGCTGCAAGTCTTATCCTCTCAAGCGGCGATCGCCCTGGATAATGCCCTTCTCTATGCATCCGTTGAGCAAAAAGTACAAGAGCGCACCCAAGAATTAAACCAGAAAAATCAAGATTTATCCCAAACCCTAGAAGAGCTAAAACGGACTCAAACCCAACTGATCCAAACGGAAAAAATGTCTGGTTTAGGTCAAATGGTGGCTGGAGTAGCCCATGAAATTAATAATCCCGTTAGTTTTATCTATGGTAACCTCGCCCCTGCGACGGAATATGTTGAGGCTTTGCTGGATCTGATCGATCTCTATCAAACTTATTACCCTGAACCAGATGAAGAAATTGAAGAGATGATTGAGGATATCGATCTCGACTTTATGAGTGAAGATTTGAAGAATCTCCTCAATTCCATGCAGGTGGGAGCCGAACGTATCCGTAAAATCATCCTTTCTCTACGAAACTTCTCCCGACTGGATGAAGCCGATAAAAAACCAGTTAATCTTCATGACGGATTAGATAGTACCTTGTTAATTTTGCAAAATCGTTTCAAAGAGTCGGGGAATGAGAAAGAAATTAAAATTATTAAAGAGTATGGCAATTTACCCCGAGTTAATTGCTACGCCTCCCAACTCAATCAAGTGTTCATGAATTTATTAACCAATGCGTGTGATGCAATGCAAGATCAACGCAGTACTGAACTTTCCAAAGATCAACAACCTTCGATTACAGTCCGGACTCACGTAACAGATCGCCAATCTGTGGAAGTCATTATCGCTGATAACGGCCCAGGAATGACTGAGGAGACGATCCCAAAAATCTTTAATCCCTTCTATACGACTAAACCCGTTGGCTCTGGAACCGGTTTAGGGTTATCTATCAGTTATCAAATTGTAGTGGAAAAACATAGCGGCAATCTCAGTTGTGTTTCTGAACCGGGAGAGGGAACTAAGTTTATTGTGGAAATCCCTTTACGTCCGGTAGAGGAGGAATAGGAAATAGTGCGATAAACTAAAGAGAAACTTCTTGTGAATTTGCTGGTGAATTTATGGTACTCCAATACTATCCCAGAAATGACTTACCCTTGGCAATAGATTTACCTGACTCTGACGAGACTCCCGTGGATAATGAACTGCAAGATTTAATTCCCACTTTACTCAAAGCTATGCTGGCCTTAATTTGGTCAGAGCGCATGGATTGGTTTTTTGGGGTGGATATGGGAATTTATGTTGATCCGAGCCAAGCGGCTATTGTCCCGGATGGATTTTTGAGTGTCGGAGTCCCCAGAATTATTGATTCAGATTTACGGTTATCTTATGTTCTTTGGGAAGAGCAACAAGTGCCGACGTTAGTGTTAGAAGTCGTCTCGAAAACCAGAAGAGGAGAATATACCCAGAAAAAAGAACAATATGCTCAACTGGGAGTTCTCTACTATCTTATCTATAATCCCCTGCGGAAACAGCAACCGAAGCTAGAAGTTTATCAACTTGAAGGGGGTAAATATCAATTATTATCCGGGGAACCCGTATGGTTATCAGAGTTAAATTTAGGCATTGGTCGAGCGGAAGGAACGTATCAAGGGATTGCTAGAGAATGGCTCTATTGGTATGATGAAATAGGAGAGCGTTATCTGACTCCAGAGGAATGCGCTCAGAAGGCTGAGTTAGAGCGCGATCTCGAACGCCAAGAAAAAGAGCGCCAACAACAAAGAGCCGATCGCGCCGAAGCGGTTGTCGATGAGAAAGACCGGAAGATTCAACAGTTACGAGAACGCCTAGCGCGATTGGGTATTGATCCCGATACTAATTAATAGAGGTGCCCTTAATTATTCATTGGTTTTACGCCATCGCCGACGAATCCAAATCAGGGGGAATATCCTGTAAACGACCTGGTCCGATCGCCTGTAGCGCTTCTTTCAACACCACATCCCCTGTATAGAGTGCCTTACCCACAATCACTCCAGTTACCCCCAAACGCTCTAGGGACAACAAACTGAGTAAATCTGTAACACTACTGACTCCACCAGAGGCAATCACCGGTACATCCACCGCTTCTGCAACTTCTCGCAAGGCTGGAATATTCGGTCCCTTCAGGGTTCCATCCCGATAAATATCAGTATAAATAATGCCATAAACTCCCATCTGAGCGCATTGTTGGGCCAATTCAATCCCAGAAATTTTGGAGGTTTCCAACCATCCCCGCGTCGCCACCTTGCCATCACGGGCATCAATACCCACCATAATTTGCCCTGGAAACTCCTGACAGAGCTGTTGGACAAGTTCCGGATTTTCCACTGCCACCGTTCCTAGAATCGCCTGTTGGACACCGGTAGAGAGCAAATTGGCTACCCCTGCATAGTCGCGCAAGCCGCCTCCCACTTGTACCGGCATGGGGATGGATTGGGCGATCGCCCGAATCACCTCTAAATTCACCGACTGTCCTGACTTTGCGCCATCGAGATCCACCACATGCAAGCGCGTCGCTCCTTGAGCAACCCATTGTTGGGCGATCGCCACCGGGTCTTCATCAAACACCTGACTTTGCTCATAATCTCCCTGATACAAGCGCACACAATTGCCCTGGAGCAAATCAATCGCTGGAATCACATCCATAACCGGTATTCTCCTAACACCTTAAATCCCCTCTATCCTACAGCTCTTTGAACAGCTATGAGGTAAATGATCAGAACCATCAACCGATAGGTTTATTCGGGTTATCTCCCCTATCTTCCCTGGCAATACCCCTCCCTCAAACAAAGCGATCCGTTTGCGCCTCATGTTCAACTCGAAAAACATTCGCATACAAATTCGCAATCACCTGCTTCCCTTCCTGAGTCAACTTCAAATGATTCAACGAAGGCTGAATATAATGAGAAACCACATTCCAGAAAAATGCCGGATAATTATTCCGTAAATCCCCAGGATTTTCATACCCTAACTGTTTATTCGCCCCATTTTCCTCAAACTCATAAAACAGAGCCGGAATCTTCTGTAAATACTGCGGATCGCTCAACTGCCCAATCAAATCCGCCCCTCGAATTAAACCCGGATAATTCATCGTATCCGCATGATCGTCATCCTTGGGAACCGGAAAACGAGTTAACTCAATATTGCGCTTAATTTCCTCTGCATCAATTAATTTATGACCCCCAAACCGCTCCTCAATAAACCGCTTACCCCGGTCTACATGATAAGGCGTAAGCGCCGCATCCGTTGCCCCTGGCAGCAACTCAACCCTACTGTTTTCAATCCCCGAATCATATAAGCGATCTGAATGCTTATCCTCACGACAAACACCCTTAATATACCCAATATCATGACAGAGCAAAGAAATCATAAAATGGAGCCAATCTTCTGCCGAAACTCCACCCTCACGAATATGTTTTCCACGAAGAATTTCTTGTCCCACCAACGTAACAAAAATCGTATGTTCCACATTATGATAAAGGGCATCACTATTGGCAATATTCTCTAGGGCCATACTCCCAGCCCAAACGATAATATCCGCATAATCCGGTTTATAGCCACCATACGTTCGGCGATAACCATCCCGGAGCTTCACCAAAAATTCATTAATGACAACAGAAGTCAAATTTAACATTAGAGTCTTTGAGGAGGTGCCTTCATCTGGTGTTGAACCTTTTTAATTATAAATTATAAAGGATAACTTCAAATCCCGGTTACAGCGTTTTCAACTCCATCAACGCCCCGCCCCCTCATCTTGTCCTCTTAGCGATCGGGACACGATTAGCCTTTTGAGTCTAGAATTGATCGCCTTTTTTAATCCTCAATTTTCCCAATCTTTACCCCAAAGTTTACACCAACTTCTCCCTGATAACTCTCCTGAGAGTTGATTGGCTCTCCAGCTTCTGGGGCAGCCATTTCTGCAGCCATTTCTATAGTTCACCTTAAGCTTAGAGCCATTGCGTAACCCCATTCCTTAACATGATCAACAAGCCCATCTCAATCCGTTAAGACCCTTGCGGTCAACCCTGTCCATTGCTCTAGGAGGAACCTAATCCATGGCTGATGCCCATGTCGAAGTTGCCCAAGAACATACCCTTGACCGGGATTGTACCACCCTATCTCGTCATGTTCTCCAACAACTGCAAAGCTTTTCCCCAGATGCTCAAGACCTCAGTGCGATTATGAATCGCATTGCCCTAGCCGGAAAACTCATTTCCCGTCGCCTGTCCAGGGCTGGACTGATGGAGAACGTTTTAGGCTTTACTGGCGAGACCAACATCCAAGGTGAATCGGTCAAAAAAATGGATGTCTACGCCAATGACGTATTCATCAGTGTTTTTAAACAAAGTGGCCTCGTCTGTCGCCTCGCCTCCGAGGAAATGGAAGAGCCATACTACATCCCCGAAAACTGTCCCATCGGTCGCCAAACCCTGATTTACGACCCCATCGATGGCTCATCGAATGTCGATACTAACCTCAACGTCGGCTCTATCTTCTCCATCCGCAAACAAGAAGGCATGGATTTGGATTTGAGCGCCTCCGACCTGCTCCAAAATGGACACAAACAAATTGCGGCTGGCTATATCCTCTATGGCCCTAGTACTATGCTGGTCTATTCTGTGGGAAACGGAGTCCATTGCTTCAACCTAGACCCCAGCTTAGGAGAATTCATCCTCAGCCGAGAAAATATCCAAATCCCCAGCCATGGAGCTATCTACAGCGTCAATGAAGGGAATTTTTGGCAATGGGACGAATCCATCCGCGAGTATGTGCGTTATGTTCATCGCCACGAAGGATACACCGCCCGCTATGGTGGAGCCTTAGTAGGTGATTTTCACCGCATTTTATTCCAGGGAGGAGTCTTTTTGTATCCTGGCACGCTGAAAAAACCAGAGGGTAAACTACGATTACTGTATGAATCAGCGCCCTTAGGTTTTCTCGCCGAACAAGCAGGAGGCCGGGCAAGTACAGGTACTCAAGATATCTTGGAAGCGATCCCCAAAGAGCTACACGCCAGAACGCCTCTGATTATTGGCTCTCCAGAAAATGTGGCTTTGGCCGAATCTTTCCTGAAGAATGCCTCAGAGAGCAAATAATCCTACACCAACTTTTTGTAAATCTAGACTTACACTCAACTATTGCTAGTTAATTCTCTATGGTTACACTCACAGAAAATCCTCTGCGCGTTGGACTGCAACAAGACCGCATTCCTGAACCCCAGATTTTAATTATTTTTGGTGCATCTGGAGACCTCACCCAACGCAAATTAGTCCCGGCGCTCTACCAAATGAAATTGGAGAGACGACTGCCCCCAGAATTAACCATTGTGGGGGTTGCTCGTCGTCAATGGAGCCATGACTTTTTTCGAGAACATATGCACGAAGGCGTGGAAGAATTTGGGGGAGGACTTCAGTCTGAGCAATTGTGGAAAGAGTTTGCTGAAGGTCTATTTTACTACCCTGGAGATATTGACAATCCGGAAAGTTATCAAAAACTCAAAAGCTTTCTAGCGGAATTAGATACGAAACGAGGAACTCGTGGTAACCGGGTCTTTTATCTGTCTGTTGCCCCTCGGTTCTTTGGAGAAGCAACTCAACAATTGGGCAATGCGGGGATGTTAGACGATCCCACTAAGCAACGGTTGGTGATTGAAAAACCGTTTGGCCGAGATTTGGGTAGCGCTCGGACTCTGAATCGGGTGGTGACTCAAGTCTGTGATGAAAAGCAGGTGTACCGCATTGACCATTATTTGGGTAAGGAAACGGTGCAAAATCTGTTGGTGTTTCGGTTTGCTAATGCTATTTTTGAACCCCTGTGGAATCGCCAGTTTATCGACCATGTGCAAATTACAGTGGCGGAAATGGTGGGTTTGGAAGGACGGGCGGGTTATTATGAAACGTCTGGGGCGCTCCGGGATATGGTGCAGAACCATTTGATGCAGTTGTTTTCCCTGACCGCTATGGAACCGCCGAATTCTTTGGATGCGGATAGTATTCGTAATGAGAAGGTAAAGGTGGTGCAGGCGACCCATTTGGCGGATTTGAGCAATTTGGATCGATGTGCGGTTCGGGGTCAATATACGTCGGGTTGGAGTAAGGGTAAGCAAGTTCCGGGATACCGAGATGAGGAGGGTGCGAGTCCGGAGTCGGTTACGCCGACCTATGCGGCGCTGAAGTTGAATATTGATAATTGGCGCTGGAAGGGGGTTCCGTTTTATTTGCGGACGGGGAAACGGATGCCGAAAAAGGTGTCGGAGATTGCGATTCAGTTTAAGGAAGTGCCGTATTTGATGTTCCAGTCGGCGGCGAAACAGGCGAACCCGAATGTGCTGGCGATGCGAATTCAGCCAAATGAGGGGATTTCGATGCGGTTTGAGGTGAAAACGCCGGGAAGTTCTTTGCGGACGCGATCGGTTGATATGGATTTTCGCTACGATCGCGCCTTCGGTCAAGCGAATACGGATGCCTATAGCCGGTTGTTGATTGATTGTATGTTAGGCGACCAAACTCTGTTTACCCGTGGGGATGAGGTGGAAGCCTCTTGGCAAGTATTAACCCCAGTGTTAGATGTTTGGGATGCTCCCGCTCCTCCGGAGGTGATTCCTCTCTATGAGGCGGGAACCTGGGAACCGGTTGAGGCAGAGTTGTTACTGAATCGAGATGGTCGCCGCTGGCGGAGGCTTTGACGTAGAGACACGGAGATGGGGGGATGGGGAGATGGGGAGATGGGGAGATAGGGGGATGGGGAGATAGGGGGATGGGGGGAGATATCCTATTGTCCATTACCAATTACCGATTACCGATTACCAATTACTAATTATGACTACTACTCCAATTGTTACTTTACAAAAGCCGAAGGATATTTCTCTGGGTGAGATTGAGGCGGAACTGAATAAGATTTGGTTGAGCCAAAATACAGGCAAGGCTAGCCCAGTGGCCACGCGAGCGGCGACGTTTAGTATGGCGATCTATGAGCCGGAAGAATTTCAACAGTTGTTGGCTGGTTTGGGCTTCTATAGTGACTGCATTGATGGTATTAATGGTCCGATGATGAAGGAGGCGGTTCGTGAGGCTCAGATGAGTTATGGTCTGAGGATTACGGGACGCATTGATGGCCAGACGCTGCACGGTTTGCGGGAGAATTATGAGAAGATCTCGCCCTCCCAGGTTGCTGATATTAGTAATGTGGATTTGAGGGGATCGAGTGTCAGTGAGGCGATCGCTTCCCAAAATCCCTGTAGAGTGATTACCCTTTGTCCTGTTTTAGGCGAAGATCGAGGGGTAAGTGCCCAAGTTTCTGCCTATTGTCCCATTCAAAAAAGCAGTAGCAACAGCACCCTCATCTGTTGTGAATACATTACTCTGCGAGGGACAAAGGAAGCCCTAGAGCGAGTCAAAGACCTGATTTCTTCCCTATTAATCCCCGATTTACCCAAATTTGTTTGGTGGAAAGCAACCCCCAATCGCGAACAATTGTTGTTTCAACATTTAGCTCAACAAGCCAATTGTATTGTCGTCGATTCCTGCTATTTTAGTGACCCGGATTCCGAACTTCTGAAAATTCACGATCTCATTGAGTCAGAAACCTATATTGCCGATCTTAATTGGCATCGCTTGTATCCTTGGCAAGAATTAACTGCCGCCACCTTCGATCCCCCAGAACGTCGAGATTCCCTAGGCGATATCGATCGGGTCACGATTGACTATGAAAAAGGCAATGATTCTCAAGCCTTTATGTTTTTGGGATGGTTAGCCAGTCGTCTCGGTTGGCAACCGGTTGGTTATCACGATGAAGGAGGAGATTATGATATTAAACGGATTGAATTTTCTGGCCCTGAAAATAAAACAATTCAGGCTGAATTAGCTGGTATTCCGACTGCTGACTGGGGCGAAATTCCAGGGGACTTAGTCGGGGTTTTACTGAATTCGAGCAATCCCGAGGCTAATTGTTGCACGATTTTATGTTCGGAAACCATCGGATGTATGCGGATGGAAGCGGGAGGAAGTGCCAGTAATAGTCGCACTGAACAGGTGACTGCGGTTTCCGATCAAAAGGCGGAAGAAATGATGAGTCAACAGCTACAACGCTGGGGACGAGATGTTTTATACGAGGAAAGTTTGGCCGTAACTGCCCAGATTCTGAAGTTGCGATAAGGTATAGCGCTGCGCGCTAGGGAATAGGGAATGGGGAATAGGTTATGGTAGCTAGGTTTCAGTATTGAGCCGGAGTCCTAACCGACTCTTTCTCTGCTATAGAAGTTGAAAAACATGGCTTAATTCTCCTCCCTACCCTACCCTACCCACTACAATCATCTTTTCAGTGATTAATTAGACCATTTATGAAGCCAGTTCAGCAAAACTTTTGGTAGAGGTTGCCTAGTGCGCTGGTGAGCATCGATACAGACATGGCGAGTGGTGGCTTTGGCGACAGCGCGATCGGCCACTCTTATCTTATAATTAATTTCATATTCATCTGGTGGACAAAACACCGGAGTCAGTTCAATATCCAAACAATCCCCACAAGTTAGAGGTCGATAAAAATCGGCTTCGCTATGAATAATGGGAAAAGCTATTTTCGGCTGACAAAAGAACTCCTTTAAGTCAATTCCCGCCGTAGCTAAAGAGGCTTCATAGGCTTCATGACAAAACTGAAACAGATTGGCAAAATAGACCACACCCGCAGCATCTGTTTCTGCAAAGCGAACCGTTCGAGTATAGGGAAATGGCATGATATCTGTCCTTTAATGTGACTTCATCAGAGATTTTAAAAGTTTCTCAAAGACTTCTACGGCAAGCTTCTCTGGATTATCGCGAATGAAAATCTTATAATTTGGATTAGAGTTAATTTCTATTAACCATAACGCTCCAGACTGATCCACTGCAATATCAAATCCTCCATAGTCAATTGGTAATCGCTCAAAGATAGGTTGAATAAACTCTTCTAGTTTGTTTATCGTATCTTCATCCGTCACGTGAATGGCTTGCGCGCCATCCCAATGGAGAGGACTTAAATTCCCTGTAAAGGTTGCATTTTGGATGTTTTTTTCGTAGAGCAAAACCAAAGATTTATTCAGAAAAATAGCCCGATATTCCCTCTCAATTTCAATCACCTCTTGGGCTAAGGCCATATAGTCATAATCTTTGTCATGCAGATTAAAAATAGTCTGTAAGGACTCTTCAATCTGAGCTTTTTTATCACAGAGAAATACATTTTCTCCCCCCGATCCAGTATTTTTCTTGACAATTACCGGTAAGCTAAACGTCTCTTCAATTGCCGCAACTATTTCTGGAATACTCTTATGGATAGCATAGTTTTCGTAAGTAGAAACATAGGGATCGACATAGGCAACAGTTTTCGGCATTAATACCCGATCTTTGAGCAAATGATAAGTATAGTCTTTATCTTTTACCACTTTTAGGATAGCCCCAGTTAAAATCGGAGTAAATCCATTAACAAACAAATAGGGCTTATCGAGATTAACTTGGATTACATTTTCGTTAGGATGAACGATCTCATAATCCAGGTTTAAGGAGTTACAAGCTTCCAATAAAAGACGAATATTGGTAAACATTAGGAGTGTTTAAAGAGTGAATTTGAAGCGGTAGAGAACAATCTGGATAATCTGAGACGATCTAGATCTCCCTTCATCTCTGAATACCGCAATTGATGATAGCACAAGGTATAGATTTTGCCAAGATGTAGCTAAGAAACAGGCGATCGCGAACTGCACACTACTTCAAGAGAACACATCAAAACTCACCTGACTTATTACAAATAATTCACACTTCTAATTTAGTTCTGATTTCCCTGAGCTACACAAGTAATGTTATAATGTCCTCTTTGATTTGCCGTAGATTCAGCCTTGTTCCAACTCATGACCCAAACTTCAGATTTTCTCAGTGTTCTCAACCCTTCGCAACGAAAGGCGGTGGAGCATCTGTGCGGCCCGATGTTGGTGGTTGCAGGTGCAGGTTCCGGAAAGACTCGTGCCCTTACCTATCGGATTGCTAATCTGATTCTACAGCATCGGGTGAATCCAGAACAGATTCTGGCGGTCACGTTTACGAATAAGGCGGCTCGGGAAATGAAGGAGCGCATTGAGAGCTTGTTTGCCCAGCAGTTAGCTCCGAGTTCTACGGGTCGAGATTGGGATGATTTGGGGGATGCCGAACAGGTTCGGTTGCGATCGCGCATCTATCAAGATTATATTAAGCCCCTATGGGTGGGGACATTTCACGCGTCCTGCGCTCGAATTTTACGCTACGACATCGATAAATATCAGGATGAAGCAGGTAGAAGGTGGGATAAACAGTTCTCTATCTTTGATGAATCGGATGTACAAGGACTGGTGAAAGAAATTGTTACCAAAGACTTAAATCTAGATGACAAAAAGTTTAATCATAAATCCGTTCGTTACGCCATTAGCAATGCCAAAAATCAGGGATTATCGCCCCAGGACTTTCAGCGAGAACAACCGAATTATCGGGGACGGGTAATTTCCGAAGTTTATGAACTCTATCAAAAGCGGTTAGCCGAAAATAATGCCCTCGATTTTGATGACTTGATTTTAGTCCCGGTGAACTTGCTGCGCAAAAACGAGCAAGTATTAGCCTATTGGCATAACCGCTTTCATCATATTTTAGTCGATGAATATCAAGATACGAACCGCACCCAATATGATTTAATTCGTTTGTTAGCCACGGGAGGAGTCCAGAGCCGTGATTACAAAGATTGGCAAAATCGCTCTATTTTCGTCGTTGGAGATGCCGATCAATCGATTTATAGCTTCCGCATGGCAGATTTTACCATTTTGATGGATTTTCAACAAGATTTTGGCGATGGTTTATCAGACCAGAAAAGCGAGACCATGATTAAATTAGAAGAAAACTATCGCTCGCGAGAAAATATTCTACAAGCAGCGAATGAGTTGATTCAAAATAATAAAGAGCGAATTGATAAAGTATTACGCCCCACTCGTGATTCTGGAGTGCCAATTACTTGTTACCAAGCTGATAATGAAATCGACGAGGCGGAATTTGCGATCCGTCAGATGCGTCAACTGGAACAAAAGTATCCGGATGTCAATTGGGGTAGCTTTTCCATTTTGTATCGGACCAATGCCCAGTCTCGTGCCTTTGAGGAAGTATTGGTGAGACAAAATATTAAATATCGGATGGTTGGGGGATTAAAGTTTTACGATCGCAAGGAAATCAAAGATGCCATTTGTTATCTCAGGTTATTGATCAATCCGGCTGATACTGTCAGTTTATTACGCATCATTAATGTTCCTCGTCGCGGCATTGGTAAATCTACCTTAGATCGGCTCCTAGGTGCATCCTCAGAACTGGGGATTCCCCTATGGGAAATCATCAGTGATGAAACTTCCGTGCGTACATTAGCCGGACGCTCAACTAAAGCAGTAATGGGCTTTTATAAGCTGATTACTCGTTGGCAAGAACGTCTCGAAACTGAAAAAGCCTCTACCATTGCCCAAGGAATTTTAACCGACTCTGAATATCTCAAAGATTTAAAATATCAAGGAACTGACGAATCCGAAAACCGCTTACAAAACTTGCAAGAGTTATTTAGTGCCATTATCCAATATGAGGAAGAAACTGGCGATACCCATTTATCCAGTTATCTCAATTATGCCCCCTTACAATCGGAGTTAGATAACCTGGAAGAAGGGGAAAATGCTGTTACCTTGATGACCCTTCATGCAGCGAAAGGTTTAGAATTTCCAATCGTATTTTTAGTGGGATTAGAAGAGGGTTTATTTCCTAATTTCCGCAGTATGGATGACCCCGCAGCCTTGGAAGAAGAGCGGCGCTTATGTTATGTAGGAATTACCCGCGCTCAGGAACAATTGTTTTTAACCCATGCCCAAGAAAGACGGTTATGGGGAAACCGGGAACCGGCAACTGCATCTCAATTTTTAGCTGAATTACCCCGCGAGTTATTAAAGGGGACTACCCAATATCAAGCAAGAGTGACTTCCCCAAGTACCGCCCCTCAAAAAACAGTGAAAAAGCCGGTTAAGAAATCCGAAGCTAAGGTGGGAACGAAGGCTAAAATCCCTAAAGGAAACAACAAGGGTTGGCAAGTTGGCGATCGCGTCCTTCATCGCAGTTTTGGAGTCGGACAAGTTACCCATGTTTTTGGCAAGGGAGAACAGCAATCTGTAGCGGTTCAATTTACAGGTTTAGGGCGCAAAATTCTGAATCCAAAAGTTGTTCCTTTGCAAAAGTTATAAGTTCTTGTCGTTAGGTTAGAATCGAATCAGAAAAACTTCAACATAGGAGTCCGGTTGCTCTATACTTGCCATACGCTAGGAAAATCAGGAAGTGGGAGCAACAAACTAAGAATTTTTGCTTATTGCCTAGCCCGTAGCCCTATATTGACGCATTGCAGGGATAGACTTCAGAATAGAGAAAGTCTTCAAGTAGGAACGAAAGATGGCTGATTCAATTATTGAGTTACTTGATGAATTACCGTCGGATAACCTGACGGTAAAGATGCTCAACGCTCTGGATTTTGTTGTCCCTGGAGAGTGGGAGAATGTGGTGGGTTGCGATCGCACGATTGAAGTCGTAACCGGGGAAACAGACGGCGATCGCATCCGGGATATCCGCAATCGGGCGATCGAGCTGTACAATGATACCAATAATGGCTATCAAGGGGCTATTTGGTTTTATAAAACCATCGATAATGCAGACAAAGCACTCGGTGCGGCTGCCATGGCGAATAAAGTGGGCGAAAAAATTGGCTTATTAGGATTTTTAAATCGATTAACTCCCAAAGCCGATACGACCCAATCGGTGGATTTATGCTTAAAATTAGTCACAGAATTGATTGCGTACAGCAAGCTGAATGGACTGCCTGTTCTCAATCCAGGTGAATTTGTTACCGAACTGACGGAGCATTATCACGGAGCATCCCTCATGCGGATGGCAGCATTAGTCTCCGTCGATGGTTTACTCCCTTTGGGACCAAATTTCTTACAAAAAGTTCACTCAACCTTAGATGAGCAAGGTGGCAGTGTTTTGACCCGGAATCCGGTTTTTGGAGCCATTGCTAACTTCATTCCGGGTGATGATAAATTAGGGTTTATTAACGAAACGTTTGGTGCTGTTGAAGGATGGATGGGGAATTTAGTCGGTTCCGTTGGCTTAACCCCTGAAAGCGTTTTTGACCACATCGGAGGATTTATTGACTTCTCGGATGATGCTTTAGATTTAGTCGGGGCTTTTCTTGACCAATCGACAGACTATTATCGCCATACCGGAATTCAAACCGTTGCTCGTAAATTATTCCTGCAAGCGGCTGAAGACGTTTAGATATACCCAATTTTGACTGATGATTGTGGTTGGGTTATTGCTAACCCAACTTAAGTTAAATAAATTATCCATGGAAATTCTATCTGTCAGTCTGAAAAACTTTAAGTCCCACGCCGATCTCTATTTAGAGTTTGAAGTGGGAAGTAATGCTATTTGTGGAGAAAATGGCGCAGGGAAAACGTCAATTTTAGAAGCGATTGCTTGGGTACTATTTAACTCTTGTCAATATCAGCGAGAAGAGTTGATTCGCAAAGGAGCTAAAAGTGCCCAAGCCACAGTACACTTCATTTCTAATCGCGATGGCAGAACCTATCAAGTGAAACGCTGTACCCGTCGCGGATATGAGCTTTACGATCCACAGATTAACTGTAAGCTCGATCCGACTAAAGTGAATGATGTGTTGCTCTGGTTACAGGAACATTTGGGCGTTCCGAAAGATACGGATTTAGCAAAACTCTTTTCAGAAGCAATTGGAATTCCCCAAGGAATGTTTACCAGTGATTTTCTCAAAAATCCAGGAGAGCGGAAAACTGTATTCGATCCTATTTTACGAGTTGAAGACTACAAAAAAGCTTATCAAGCTTCGCGGGATTTAGAACAATTTGCACAGGATGAAGTGACAACCTGCGAACAGCATTTAGAGCGATTCGATCTGCAATTGGAAGATTGGCAAGTCCTGCAAGATCGGCATCAAGAGATCAATGAGTTGCTAGAGCAAGGGGACTCAGAGAAACAGACGGTTATTGAGCGACTGAAAACTCTAGAGCAACAAGAACGCGAGTTTAAGCAACATCAGCAACAGGTGGAACACTGTACCCGCAATCTCCAACAGTTAGAGGCGGAGTTTCAAGGGATCGGTCAAGATTGCTATCATCGAGAAAAAGCTTATCAGCAAGCCCAAGAGAGCGCCCAAAAATGTGAGGAAAATCAAGCCAATCATCGCGCTTATGAACAAGCAGAAGCTCAGTTAAAGGAACGGGTAAAAACGCAGAAACTGCAACAGAAACTGTTGCGAGAAAAAGAGAAACAAGGACAAGATTTGCACAAAGTCCAGACTCAGTTAACAAAAGTGGAGATGCAACGGGAGAGTTATCAGGTTGCCGAACGGAAAATTGAAGAGTTAGTGCCTGCGGTAGAAGAGCAAAGTCGATTAGAAGAGAAACAGGAAAACCTGAACACTCAACTGCAAGCGATACGGGATTGGAGGCGGGAGCAAGAGGGCACGGAGCGGCAGTTATATGAGTGTTTAGAGCGGTTAAATGAGGTGAAACAGGAAGGCGATCGCCTAGAAGCTTTAGAACCTTCTGTGGCTCAAATTCCGCAGTTAGAGGGACAGTTGCAAAAGTATCAAGCTCACCTCAGTAGGGTGGCGGCTGCCGAGCAGTTTGCCCAGGAAATTGAGACGTTAATCGATTTAGGGGAACAACAGCACTCGTATTATCAGCAACTTCAGCCCATTTTACCTTCCCTAGATCCAGACGTGCAAACCCTGATTGATGCGGGGAAACATTGCCAGGATCAGAGTTTAGAGCGACTTCATCAGATGAGTGCTGACTTACAGCAACAGGTGAATGAGCAGGAATTAACGGCAACATGCGAGCAGTTAAGATCGCAATTGGAACTGGCGTATCAATGTCGGGCGGAAGTTAAAAATTTATCCGATAAGCGCAAACAGGAAGAGGAATTGAAGCAGGAAGGGCAGGAGCTGCGATCGCGCTTAATCGCCTTAGAGGGTAAAATTGACGGGGAAGAAGCGTTGAATTTAGAGTCGCATGAAATTGGCGATCGCCTGCAAGAGCTTGCCAACCCTAGAGCGCAACGTCATATTCTCGAACAACAACTTGCTCGTTCCCCCAATTTTGAACAGCAATGGCAGAAGTTAACAGAGGAAAAACGAGAGATTCAGCACGCTATTGATGGACTCAATGAGCAACTGGCTAATTTTGAAACCCTTGAAGCAGAGATCGCCCAAGTAGAACAGCTCAAACAAGAGCATTCCGCTGGCTATTTGCTCTATCTTCAATCGCATAAAGAAGCGCAAACCCTAGAAGAGCGACAACAGAAATTGACGGAAACCAGGGCAAAGTTGGAAGAACTGGAAATCGCTAAACAGAAACAACAAACTGAGCTGGATCGGCTTAATTCTACCTACAGTTTAGCAGAAATCCAACCAGTCGAGCAAGAGCTAAAAAACATGAATAATCGCTTGGCACAACTGGAAACAACTCTTTCATTCCAGCGCAAAGAATTAACCGAAATTTGTCAATCCTTAGTGAAAAAAGGAGAAATTGCTAAGAAGCGAGAGCAAACCGTAGTCGAATTGCAAAGAGCCAAACGAAACGGGCAATTTATTAAAGATGCTCGATTTTTCTTTAATCAAGCTTCACCCCGGATTACGAAATTCTATTTAGCCGAGATTTCCCAAGAAGCAGATTCAATTTTTCGGGAACTGATGAACCGGCAAAATGTAGCACTGGAATGGACCGAAGATTATGATATTGTGGTGCAAGAAGATGGCTATAAGCGCAACTTTAAGAGCTTATCAGGAGGGGAGCAAATGTGTGCAGCTCTGGCGGTGAGATTAGCTATTTTGCGGACGTTATCGGATTTGGATATTGCCTTTTTTGATGAACCGACGACGAACATGGATCTCCCACGCCGTCAACAGTTAGCGGAGGCGATTGGTAATCTCAAATCTTTCCGGCAATTGTTTGTGATTAGCCACGATGATACGTTTGAAAATATGTCGAATTTAATCCATATTCAGCGACCTTGAAATAGGGAATAGGGGGTTCTGATACAGGTATCACCTCTTATCTGGGAGATCTCTTCCCTGGGATTTGAGGTTGTTGGATAATGGGGCAAATAATGGGGGCTGCTGATGAATCGACTTGGGGAGAGGTTTGGACTAAATCGAGTAATTCTTGTTTTAACTGTTTTAATTCGGTAATGCGGCGATCAATCTCGGTAACTTTAACCTTAATATTGTGGCGTACTTGCTCGCAGGGAAGTTCACCTTGGTCGTGAATGTGTAAAATCTGCTTAATTTCTTGGAGACTAAAGCCTAAATGCTGCGATCGCCGGATAAATGCTAACCGAGATAGAACCTGGGGCGAAAATAGGCGAAATCCTCCCTCTGTGCGATCGACTGCTGCAATCAATCCCAACTGTTCATAATAGCGAATAGTCTTGATCGGAACCCCGCTTTGGGCTTTCACTTGTCCAATCAACAAGCGTTCAGATTGGGATGACAACATTGTTGAGCAAACCTCCAGGCATTACCTTTTCCCTTAGCTATAGCGTAGAGTATAGGGTAAAACCCAGAAGATGCAACGTTATACTTCCTTATACTTCCTTGCTCCTTTGGTGAGGAGGTCACTCATAGGCTAATATGGTGAGTACACGAGATTTGAGATTTTTTTTCCAATCTTTGATAGAAGTACCGAGAATCACCCATGCTTATCGAGTTTAGTGTTGGCAACTACAGATCTTTTAAAGAACCTGTCACGTTCAGTATGGTTGCGGCTAATCTCGTCTCTAAAAACAAACCAATTAATGAAGACAATAGTTTTAGTGTCGATAAAAATCTAAAACTGCTTAAGAGTTCAGCAATATATGGAGCTAACGCTAGTGGTAAAAGTAATCTGGTAAAAGCGTTAGGTTTTATGAAGTGGTTTATCATCAATTCATCAAAAGAAACTCAGAGTACTGAAAAAATAAAGGTAGAGCCGTTTAGACTCAGCACGGAAACGAAAACACAGCCGTCATTGTTTGAGCTAGTCTTTATCATGGATGGGACAAAATACAGATATGGATTTGAAGTAACTCAAGATAAGGTGATATCTGAATGGCTGTATTATGTTCCTAATCTTCGAGAAACTAAACTTTTTAGTCGTGAATTAGATAATATACAACAAACTAAAAAATACCAAAATAGTGGCTTAAAACAATTCATGCTGATTCAATTTACTCGCAGTAATGCTTTGTATCTTTCTGTATGCTCTCAGTTTAATATTGATCTAGCAGAACAGATATTGGATTGGTTAAGCAGAAAACTAAATATTGTATCTGGATTAAATGATACGGAGGATATGAGCTATACATTAAACTGCCTGGAAAAAAAAAATATCAACGATGATATTAAAGAATTAATCAAGAGACTTGATTTAGGGATCAGTGGTATTAAGATTAAAGAAAGAGATTTTTTCCCAGAGTTTAATATCTTGCCAGATGATATAAAAGAAGGGCTAAGGAATCTCATGGAAGAAGATCATATGAAAGAAGCCAAAATAGTTTCTGTGGGAACATATCACCAGGTTTTTGATGAGAATGGTAATCTTGAGTTTACTGAAGAATTCAATTTGAACCATCATGAATCTGAAGGTACACAGAAGCTGTTTGCTCTGGCTGGAAGGTTAATTATGGCTCTCAAAGAGAGTCAAGTTTTGATGATTGATGAGTTTGATGCTAGGTTGCACCCTCTGATTAGCCTGGGGATTATGGAACTGTTTAACTCAAAAGATAATAACCCAAATAATGCTCAACTTATATTTATTACCCATGATACTCACTTGTTGAACCATAAAAAAATTCGCAGAGATCAAATTTGGTTTACAGAAAAGAATAGATATGGAGCTACGGATTTATATTCTCTGGCAGAATATAAAGTCCGGAATGATGCTGGGTTTGAAAGTGACTATATTAAAGGAAGATATGGTGCAATCCCCTATCTTGGCGATCTAAGTTATGTCATGAACTCTAATGACTAAAAAAAGAAAGTCCCGCAGCCCTAAATATGAGAGGAAACAGGATGCCAGAAAACTTAAACAAAGATTTCTAATCGTTTGTGAAGGAACAAAAACAGAACCTAACTATTTTAGAAGCTTTCGTGTGCCTAAAGATGTGGTTAAAGTAAAAGGTTTAGGACGAAATCCTAGTCAATTGGTTGATTATGCAAGTCAATTAAATGATGAAGATGGGGATTACGATCGAGTTTGGTGTGTATTCGATCGGGATTCTTGGACATTACAAGATTTTAATTCTGCCCTATCTAGCGCTAAAAATAAAGGTTTTGAAATTGCCTACTCTAACCCAAAGTTTGAATTATGGTATCTCTTGCATTTTGATTATTGCGATAGTGCGATACCTCCAGAAAAATATGATTCTAAACTATCTTCATATACAGCGCTTTGCGCTGTTATGAGGGACAGTATTGAATCCTCAAAGCTATGTACCAAAAGCCTATTCCCTATTCCCTATTCCCTATTCCCTAGCGCAAAGCGCTATATGGGTAAAGCATATGAAAAAAACAATAAGAATATGTATGAACTTTTGCGTGATAGACAGAAGAAAGCGATTGAACGGGCTGAACAACTTTTGGAACAGTACGATCCTGTAAATCCAGCTAAAGATAATCCATCAACAACTGTACATCAATTGGTGAAAGCGCTCAATAAGTTTATTTGATTATACTGTTGAGTCAGGAAATGCTGTATTTTAATGTTTAATTGAAACACCAGATTCAGGAAATTGGCGCTTTAGGGCAGGGAAAATAGGACAGACGGGTTGAGATTGAAGTGTCATCTGACGATTGACATTGAACTTACTCCATGTAAACGGCGCTTTGTTTGCAGCAGACATCCATAAGAGGCGTTTGGCACGAGTCATGGCTACATAGAGTAAGCGATATTCTTCAGCGGTTTTTAACTGTTCGGCTTTTTCCCAAGCTTCATTGCCCTCTGGAATCGGATCGTCGTGTAAATAAGCGCGAATTTGGGCACGAGCGACTTCGGCTAAACTAAAGTCCCCTAAAAATCGGGTTTGGGGAGGAGTCCAGAAACTCCCAGGAATCATATTTTTATGTAAAAAGGGCAAAAAGACATAATCCCAGTCCAATCCCTTGGCTTTATGCATGGTAATAATGGTAAGCTGGCCTAGCCGCATATAAGGGGAATCATCGGCAGTATCTACTTGAACTGGCTCAAATCGTTCTGATTGCACAATTTCAGTTAGAACTCTCAACAGAGCCGAAAGGGACGAGTCACCTAGGGTTTGCTGGGTGACTCGTTCTGCTAATTTATCAGCCGTAGCGAGTTCGTTTTGCGTATAGCGTAGGGCAAGACCGAGAAAGGGAATGAGTTGGTAAGGGGGGAGATCTAATCTGGCTCGCAGGAGGGCGCGACAGTAACGCCGGGCGCTTTTGCTGGTTTCGCTTCCAGGAGAGTCGAGAGGACCGGGGTAGAGGAAGACTTCGGGTAAGCTGGCGAGGGCGTTGAGGTCTTGGGGCGGAATGAGGCGGCGGTTGGCGAGGACGGTGAGAGCTGCTTTGAGAGTGTCGGGAGAATGGGGACGTTCGAGGAAGTTAAGTAGGTTGAGTATTTCGGCGGGAACGTGGGAGTGGCGATCGCTTTCTGCGACTTCAAATAGGTTAATTTCGGTTCCGTATTTCTCCCGCAGTTGATGGGCAACAAATCGCCCTTGATCGTTGGTGCGTACTAGGACGGCGGCACTGCGATAGGGGTCTTGGGTAAATAGGGTTTTAATGCGATCGCCGATCCATTCTACACTTTGGAAGACATCACGGGGAGTATAGAGTTCTAAACCTTTGCCTTCAGGGGCTGGGTTCGCGTCCGGTTGGGGGTCTTCCGGAGGCACGGGTTGAATCCGTTGTAGGCTGAAGGGTAAGGGGGCGGGTTGATTTTGCTGTTGAATATGCTGGTTTACCCATTGGAGCATAAAATTAGCTGCTTGGAGAATAATGGGACTAGAGCGCCCGGCACAGTCAAGGGAGATCAGTTGGTTTTGGTTTCGCAGGCGATCGCAAAATTGGCGAAAATAAATGGGGTCGGCTGGGGTAAAGGTGGAGTTAATGGCTTGGTTGGGATCTCCCACTCGGATCAGGTTGATGGTGGGTTTATTGGCACTTTCGCTAGCAGTAGGGGCGGGTTTATTGGCATTTTCGCTAGCAGTAAGGGCGGGTTTATCTAAATTTTTGTCTATAAGCCTAGATCTTGATAAACCCGCCCCTACAGAACCCGCCCCTACAGAACTCTGCTCCTTTTGGGCTAAAATTTCTAGCAATTTCGCCTGTAGAGGACTCGAGTCTTGGGCTTCATCTTCAAAGACGGCAAAGACTTGATTTTGCCATAACCGTCTTGCGCCCACATCTTCGAGAACTCGTAAGGCTCCGAGAATCATGTCATCATAATCGATTAAAGAGCGCGATCGCAGTTGCTGTTGATAGGTTTCGTAGAGTCCCGCCGCAATGCGTAAAATCGGGTAATGCTCTCCAGACGTTTGACTCTCCTGAATTTGTGCCAGTTCAAATAGATCGGAGGGCAATAAACCAGAGCTTTTAGCTTCGTGGATCGCCGTATAACCTAAGTGGGGTAAAACTTCAGTACGCAGCACGCCTTGACGGCGCAACCGTTCCGTTTCTTCTCCGTCCGACTGGTTGCCCTCCAAGAGTCTTTTGTACAGTCTGGGGTGGCTATTAGCCCAGTGTTCGACACTTTGGCGCAGCAGTTGGTGCGATCGGTTGGGAGAAATCAGTGTGAGTGCATCTAAACTCAAGGTGGACAACTCTGGATGGCGCGTTGCAATTTGTAGGGCTAACCCATGGAGCGTATGCACCACAAAACCCGTGGACGGTAAACCCAGGGTTTGCAGATGGCGGCGAATTTTGCCCTTCAGACTCGCCGCAGCCGAACGAGTAAACGTCACTACCACCAGTTGATGATGAATATGGAGACGATTTTGGGCAATGGCGATCGCCGCTGCACCCGCCATCCCCGTAGACTTCCCCGATCCCGGTACAGCCGAAACCGCCAACTCTCCCCCTTCCCAGTCCGCCATCTGTCTTTGCCCGTCTCGTAACTGGTTGCGGATCGAGTTTAATCCGGTTTGCAAGCGATCGGAAATCGGCTGTTCAGGGGTTGTTCTTGAGAGAAAACTAACCATAAATTTAAATCTTAATCCTCTATTCTCTATCGCCCTTTTCAGCTAGGCTTCATGCACTCAATCTCTGATCTTCATGGGGGAGTGATGTCCAGCTTTGATGAGCTGGAATTTCAATTTCAAACCTAGCGCCTTGACCTAGTTCTGAATAACATTTTAACATCCCTTGATGATGTTCTGTAATAATTTTATAACTAATCGATAGTCCTAAACCAGTGCCTTCACCCACCGGTTTAGTTGTGAAAAACGGATCGAAAATTTTCTTTGCAGTTTCGGCATCTATCCCTGGCCCATTATCCTGAATTTGAATGGATATCCTGTCCGTTTCTTCCTGATATTCAGTATGAATCGTTAAGATTCCATCCTCCAAGTCTGCATTGCCATTTTCTCCTTCCACCATAGACTCTAAAACATCTATGCCATTAGCTAAAATATTCATAAGGACTTGATTGAGTTCCCCCGGGTAACATTCCACCAAAGGTAAATCACCATATTCTTTGTTGATCTGAATTATTCTTCCTTGATTACTAGCCGATTTTAAACGATGTTGTAAAATCAACAATGTGCTTTCAACACCTTCATGAATATCCGTTTCTTTTAAGTTGGCTTGATCGATTCTCGAAAAATTCTTTAAAGATAAGACAATATCATAAATCCGATTGGCTCCCATCTCCATGGATTCAACTAGTTTAGGTAAGTCTTCCTCAATGTATTCTAAATCAATCTCCTCTATCTTTTTGGACATATTCATATCATCTGGATAAAATTCTCGATAAGATTGGACTAAATCGAGTAAATCTTGACAATAGGTAGTTAAGGGCGAAAGGTTACATTGAATAAAACTAATGGGATTGTTGATTTCATGGGCAATTCCAGCCACCATTTGTCCCAGACTTGACATTTTTTCCGCTTGAATTAGATGGGATTGAGCTTGCTTCAAGTTATGCAAGGTTAATTGCAGCTCTGTGTTTTTTACACGGAGTTCTTCAGTCCTTTCTTCTACCAGTGACTCTAGGTTTTTATTATACATTTCTAATGTGTCCAGAGAAAGCTTAAGAGAATCCGTCATCTCATTAAAAGTCTGGGCTAAAATTCCAATTTCATCACGAGACTCCACTGAAGCTTTGACCTCAAGATTTCCCGATATTACTGAATTGGTCACTTCTGTTAATCTCTGGATAGGATCGGAGATTTTACGCTGCAATATTAGCGTCATAATAAACCCTAAAATTAGGATCAATAGGGAACCTATTAAGGTTTGTAGTTGAGCAGAATTTAAGCTGGATATACCGGATGTTAATTCGGATCTAAACTGTTGTTTTTGGGTCTCGACAATATAATTCAATATAATCAGCATTTCTTTGGCGATCGGTTCAGCTTTGCTTTGATATATATACAGATCTTCTCGATAGCGATCGCTCTCTATAATTTCAACAGTATTTTCTATAATAACTTCTATTTCAGTAAAACCTTCAATAATATCATTCAAAGATTCTTGTTGACTTTGACTCAATAAATATGACCTAGATTGAAGATTTTCTAGGCTGGCTTTACTCTTCCGATAATGTGCTGTATAATCGAAACGATATTCATCTTGTCGTGTACTAATGTAATTCCTGATATCAGCTACCAATAAGGAAAATAAAATTTTAAAACTAATCGTCTCTTGGAATAACTCAAGATCGGATGAAAATCTTGGATTTTGCTCTTGGCTTATTTGATCAATATTGGCTAAAATATGAATCGCTAATAGTTCTCCTTCTTGTTCCCAAAGACGAAACCCTGGCTCACTCTTGAGGCGATCATCTTTTAAGTCAAAGAGGTAAGGAGGCAACTCTGACCAAATTTCATAAAATCGGCGCAAGTTTTTCAACTGTTCTAGTTGTATCGGCACATTCCACCGTTGAAATAGCTGCTCCATTTCATAAAGATTTTCTTCAAAAGCATGTCGAGATTCCTGATATTGTTGTCGAAATACAGTATCTCCAGTTACCAAATAACCGCGTACATTAGAGAGCATTTTTAGCAAATTACTTTGTGCTTCTGAAGACGATAGAGCGATCGGCATTCGCAATTCCTCAGTGCGATTAATATTCAAAGTGGCTTGGACACTATTCCAATAATTAACTCCCATAATTAAAAAAGTAACTCCAATCAAACTACCAAAAGCTAAGTTCAGCTTGTTTTTAATGGTAATCTTCCTGTTTTTTGTAATCTTTAGGATATTGGATAGTGATGAATTGAAAGATCGGACAATTGGATTCAACATGATCGATTGAAGGGAGATAGCGGTGTGTTTTGCTACACAAAATTAGTCCCAGAATTCAGGGTTTTACCGGAAAAATGAATGTATAAATGGTTAATTGATCGGGGAAATTCCAGAGATAAAATCAGAATAAGTTAGGTCATTAATTGGATACCATTTATAAATACGAGATTGAAATTGTTTCCCTTGTTGATAGATTCTAGCAAAGTCATCACTTTCTGAGGCATACTCTTCATAGAGTTCTAAGGCCACTTGGTAGGCATTTTCTAAAATGTCTTGGCTGTAGGGACGTAACTCTGTACCACTTAACACCATTCGTTCTAAGGCTTCTCCATTAGCGGCATCATATCGACTGATGGTTAAGAAATAAGCTTCAAGAGCAGCAGAACGAAAAATTTCTTGGTATGTTTTGGGAAGCTGATCCCATTGCTTTCGATTGACTAAGGCAATCAGTACAGATGAGGGTTCCCACCAACCTGGATAATAATAATAAGGAGCAATGCGGTTGAGTCCAAGTTTTTCATCATCATAGGGCCCAATCCACTCAGCAGCATCTATTGTACCTTGCTCCAATGCTGGGAAAATTTGATCCCCAGGCAAAACTTGGACTTCACAGCCGAGTCGTTTCAGTATTTTACCGCCCAGGCCAGGAATTCGCATTTTTAGGCCCTTGAGGTCATTAATGGTATTAATCTGGCGACTAAACCATCCTCCCATTTGTAGCCCTGTGTTACCAGCAGGAAACACATTCACGCCAAAATCTTGATAAATTTTTTCCATGGCCTCTAGTCCTCCCCCATAATAAAACCAGGCATTATGCTGTTGAGTGTTCATGCCAAAGGGGACACCCGAAAGGAGTCCGAGGGCCGGATTGCGGTCAAAGAGATAGAGAAGATTGCTATGGCCACATTCTACGGTTCCTGCAATTACACCATCGAGAATTTGTAGGGGAGAAATAATTTCATTGGCAGGATAGGGGGTAATCGTGAAGCGGCCTTCAGTCATTTGTTCGACGCGGCGACAAAGGATTTCTGCGGCTCCAAAGATGATATCTAGGGATTTGGGCCAACTGGTGGCCATGCGCCAGCGAATGAGGGGTTGGCTGGGAGTAGGTTCGGGGTTAGGTTGAGGAGGGTTCGGGGATTGACAGGCGGTGATACTATAGGTGCTGGCTGCGCCTAGGGCAATTTTATGGAGTAGGTTTCGACGTTTCATGGTTTAGGTTAATGCCAATTTATGTGTATTGGGGAGATGATGAGTTTGCTATGCAGCAGGGGGTTAAGCAGTTACGCGATCGCCTCCTCGATCCCAATTGGATTTCGTTTAATTATACTGAGGTCTTACCGGATCAGCCGGGGAGTGTTATGGAAGCTTTAAATGAAGCGATGACTCCTCCATTTGGTTCTGGAAATCGGTTGGTTTGGTTGGTGAATACAGGTCTATTTCAGCAGGCATCTGGCAGTCTATTGGCTGAGTTAGAGCGGACTTTACCGGTTCTGTTAACCTCATCAGTGCTATTACTAACGGTAGCCGGAAGACTCGATCAACGGTTGAAAGTGACGAAACTGATGCAAAAGTATGCTGAATTCCGGGAATTTTCTTTAATTCCGCCTTGGAAAACTGATTTACTCTTGCAACGGGTTGAGGAAATGGCAAGTCAACAGGGGGTGAAATTAACCAAACGAGGAGCGGAAGTTTTGAGTCAGTCTGTAGGTAATGATACTCGTCGGTTGGTGAATGAGTTGCAGAAGTTGGTGTTATATCATCCAGATGGTGAGGTTTTGAATGACGAGGATGTGGAGCGGTTGGTGGTCTCCAATACGCAAACGAGTTTAGAATTGGCGCAGGCGATCGCTAAAGGCCAGGTAGACCGGAGTTTAACTTTGATTGAGGGTTTATTGCACAGGAATGAACCGGCTTTAAGGATTGTTGCTACTCTGGTGGGTCAGTTTCGCACGTGGTTATGGGTTAAATTGATGATTGAGAGCGGAGAGCGCGACGATCGCCAAATTGCCCAAGCTGCTGAGGTGGCTAATCCTAAACGAGTGTATTTTCTCAAACAACAGGTGCGATCGCTCCCTTTTGCCTCATTACAGCGCACTCTACCTCTCTTGCTTTCCCTAGAGTGGGGACTCAAGCAAGGAAGAGCTGAACGGGAAATTCTCCAGACTCACATTATCCAAATCTGTCAGCTATATCGGAAATCTTGACGTACAATTGGAGATTATCTCCCATTACTGATTAGCTCTTACCAGGAACCACTGCCAAGCGAGTAGAGCTGACAATCTGAGATAGATATGGAACTTCATCTTCCTAAAAGAATTCAAAAGAGTTGATCGTCTTGTGTCTTTAACGTGCCATCATGAATCATTCATTTAATTTTCAAGTTCAACTGCGCTCTTCTGGTGGATTCTGTTTGGATTGCCCATGGATCGGCCGGACGTTAATTGCGAGTGTATTATCTTTATGTGGATCGTTAGCGGGAGCAAGCACTGCACAAGCTCAATTTAATTCTCCTGTACAAATGGCCAATTTTGTCCAATCGGTTTTGGAGATTGAATTGGCTCGGGAAACGACTCTGCAAAATACTCAAGGATTGGTTCCCATAGGAAATAAACCCATTTTTGATTGTAATTTAGAGGCAGGGACTGTAAGTAATACAACGGGGATTTCTCAAGATATTATTAGTCATTTACAAAGCTTTTGTAGTCAGTCACAAACTGTTTTACAACAGCATAATTTATCTCCAGAAGAGTTTCATAAAATGAGGGTGATGTATGGTCAAAATCCCCAGCAGTATCCTCAAATTACTCAGTCGTTTCAACAATTGTGTCAAAATAACCGATATTCAGAATTACAGATCTGCCGTTAAGAGATTGAAATAGGCGATCTCTGATCGGATCAAGATCGCCTTCCAGAGATTATCTTCGAGGTAAATAAAAAATAGACATAAAACCCAAATTATGGGCAGGGGATACTTAACCTTTGGACAACCCATGGGGAGAATGCTAAAATTAACCCACTTCCGGATATCATCAGAAGTAAGCACCATTTCAGGCTGGAAGACCATCTGAAGTCTCAGAGAGTATCAAGGTGTAGTGCCAATCTACTGTAACCCTATTTCTAGCCTGGGAAGAGATCCGATCAGGGTTGAAATTCAAGATTCTACCTGCGATCGAGGCAGCAAAGGTTAAATTATGTCAGATAATCTGCCCCAAACCCCTTACAAAACCCATAAATCACCCCATAATCATGTTGATTTGCGGGTTCCCACCATTGTGGGCCTGCGACGAGGACTGATCGTTGCTTGGCTGAGAATTCTAGCCTTTCTGTGCTTAGATACAGTGATGATTGCCTTGGCTTGGAAGACGGCTAAGGTTATTGTTGAACGGGTTGATTGGTTAAAGCATGTTCCCTCTTTTCACCTATTAGCCTATACTCCAGAGCAACCTGGATTTTTGTTTCCGATTTTATGGATTACCCTAGGGATGATCGCAACGGGGGGATTATATGGCAATCGTCGCAATCGTCGCCAATTTAGCAATTTACTTAGAAGTATTACCTTCGCTCAAGGCGTTTTAATTGTTATTGCTTTTATCTATCAACCGGGTCTGATTATTTCCCGGTCAATGTTTTTTCTCTCCTGGTTATTCGTGATTTTATATGTCGGTATAGGACGGTTAATTGCTGAAGCTACCATTACCAATCTGCGTCGCCATGGTCGAGTCCCTCGGCGCATTTTTCTGATTGGAAATCCCAAAGATACCCTGATTGCCAAAATTGCCTTGAAATTAGATAGCAACAGAGAGTTTGCTATCGCTGGGCAACTTGATCTATCTCTACAGAAAACGACCAATCAGTGGTCTCATGTTCTGGAAGAAATTCAATCTCTTGATGTTGGAGAAGTGTTTTTCTGTTCATGGAATGTAGTGGGTAATATTATGCCCCTTTACTGGAGTTTGAAAAATGCGGGTATTGCACTAAGAATTGTGCCGATTGGTCTAGAAGTTCCCCATCACAATCCCAAAATTGAAATGATTGGAGGAATGCCCAGTATTCAATTTCAGCCTCCAGGTTTATTGGGCAGTGATTTTTGGTTAAAGCGGGCATTTGATTTAGTCATATCTTCGCTGATTTTACTCTTAGGTAGCCCTCTGTTTATTGCTCTAGCGATCGCTATTAAACTGGACTCCCCTGGCCCAATCTTTTTTAAGCAAACTCGCATGGGTCTTAAAGGGAGACATTTTAAAGTCTGGAAATACCGCACTATGGTGGTTAATGCCGATGATTTCATGAAGGAACTGGAAGCCAAAAATGAAATTAAAGGTGGCGTTTTATTCAAAATGAAAGATGACCCCCGAATCACCAGAGTAGGTAAATTTTTACGGCGCTATAGCTTAGATGAACTACCACAAATTGTTAATGTTTTAATTGGAGAAATGAGTTTGGTAGGCCCCCGTCCTCTCCCCCTGCGTGATATTGAAGGATTTGCCGAACACCACTTTATGCGCCACAACGTTCTACCTGGAATCACTGGACTTTGGCAAGTTTCAGGGCGGTCAGATATCACAAACTTTGAAGATGCCTTTAAGTTGGATATGTCTTATATCAATAATTGGTCGTTAGCTCTTGATTTTGAAATTTTATTGAAAACGGTACAAGTGGTTTTAGGGCGCAGGGGAGCATATTAATTAACCATACCGTAATTCTTGTTCTGGAGGTGTTGTACTCTCTGGATCGAATTTACGCAAGCCCAAAATTTGTAAACTTAATAGCCAAACATAATAGGGATTGAGGAACACATAACGTCTCCAGAGTCGTTTGGGTTCTTGAATAAGGCGATAAAACCATTCTAAACCTACAGCTTGTAAAGAGGGTGGGGCTTGGGGTAAGAGTCCTGCATGGAAATCAAACGCTGCACCTACGGCTAAAAGGGGCATGGAAAGGCTATCACGGTATTCATAAGCCCACACTTCTTGGCGGGGGCATCCTAAACCGACTAAGGTAATGGCAGCTCCACTATCTTTTATGGTTTGGGCAATTGCCTGTTTTTCTTCTGTAGTCGTTTGCCGGAAGCGAGATGGCTGAGAGCCAGCGATTTTGAGCTGAGGATAGCGATCGCACAAATTCCGAGAAAAAGCACCTAAAACTTCTTGCCGCGACCCGTACAGGTAAATGGGTAGCCCCTCCTGAGCCGCTCGCTCGCATACCCTCAAGGTTAAATTCGGGCCATATACTCGGTCGGATAATCCCGCTTTATGAACAAAATTCAGCGCCCAACGCACGGGTTGCCCATCAGGACAAATTAAATCCATATGATTGAGCCGGAAGCGGTGGGTGTTATCGAGAACTCCCGTCATCACTCCGTGAACAGCTAGGGCAGAAACTGATAGTCCTTGTTTTTCTTTTGCGGCTTGAATAATTCGAGTAACGGCTCCCTCATAATCAATACTATTGATGAGAACGCCCAAAATATTCCGCTTTCCGGCATCAATCATTTAGATAGTCTCCTTTTCCCAGCGCTCTTGATTAAACTCGTAAATTTCCCGCAAGATTTGAGGGACATCATACTGGTGTTTCCAATTGGGATAATGGTGGGCAAATTTAGCATTATCACTAATCCACCAAATATGGTCGCCAATGCGGTTGGTTTCAGAATACGTCCAATTTAACGCTTTGCCCGTAATTTCCTGACAAATTTTAATCGCTTCGAGCATGGAACAGTTGCTATAGCGCCCGCCACCGGTATTGTAAACTTCGGCAACCCGTGGCGCTTGGAAGAAGGCATCAAAGGCGTTAATTAAGTCTGCACTATGGATATTATCCCGAACTTGCTTACCCTTATAGCCAAAGACGGTATAGGGTTTGCCAGTAACTGTACATTTCATCAAATATGCTAGAAACCCGTGCAGTTGGGTTCCGGAATGGTTAGGTCCAGTGAGACATCCGCCCCGAAAACAGGCTGTAGGAATCTGAAAATAGCGACCATATTCTTGCACCAACACATCGGCTGCAACTTTAGACGCACCAAATAAACTATGAGTGGTTTGGTCAATGGACATATCTTCCCGAATACCAGTGTGATAGGTATGTTCGGGGTCAATTTCCCATCGGGTTTCTTGTTCGATGAGAGGCAGACGGTTGGGAGTATCGCCGTAGACTTTGTTGGTAGAAGTGAAGATAAAGGGCGCTTTCGGGGCAAAGTCGCGGGTAGCTTGGAGTAAGTTGAGGGTTCCGTTCGCGTTTACGGTAAAGTCCATGTGGGGATCGCGAGCAGCCCAGTCGTGGGAGGGTTGGGCGGCGGTATGGACAATGAGGGCAATATCTTTACTGTAGTCTTGGAAGAGTGTAGCGATCGCCTCTTGGTCGCGAATATCTAAATCTAAATGTTTGTATTGCTTCCCTAAAGAACTCTCTAATCTCTGGCGGTTCCAAGTGGTGGAAGCATCATCTCCAAAGAAGATCCGGCGCATATCATTGTCAATACCGACAATTTCTAGGCCCTTTTCAGCAAAGAACTTGGAGGCTTCAGAGCCAATTAAACCAGCAGAACCTGTAATAATAGCGATACTCATAAGTTACTCCTAGAGGGAATCTATGTAATGGGTTTATTTGGCCATGATTGAGTTTATGGCTTCTACAAATTTTGAAGCCACAAATTCTGGAGTCATACTCTCAATTCTTTTTCGAGATTGTATTCGCATCTGCTCTAAAGTTTCTGGGGAAGTAGAGAGTGCTCGGTCGATGGCCTGATAGATTTCTGAGGGGCGATCCGGTTGAAATACCCAACCCGTTTTTCCTTCGGTACATAATTCTTCGACGGCTTGAGATCCCAAACTGCCTAGAATGGGAAGTCCAGAGGCCATGGCTTCATTTACCACTTGCCCCCATTCATCAGCTAAGGTAGGAAAAACAAACATACCGGCTTGGGCATAAAGCTCTGGCAGTTGGTCATAAGCTATGTTACCGAAGAATTTGAGATGTAGGTTTTCGGGTACGGGTTGGGTTTCTAGAGGCGATCGCTCACTGCCATCTCCGACTAACCAAAATTCCAGCGATCGCTCTGGATGATTTTCTGTCCATTTTATCAATTCTCCCAGAAACCGTTGCATATTTTTACGTTCAATTAACTGACCCACAAATAAAAGTCGATAGGCTTCTTTCTGGCTTTTTTCCAGTCGAACACCCGAAAAATTAGAAGTATCTGTAGATTGAAAAGCTCGAAAAATTTTTTCTAAAGGAATACCAAATCGGCGAATATATCTGGCTCCACTATCACCATTTACTACAATACCATCTGCTTGAGGGATCAGCCAACGGCGCAACATTTCCCGCAGTTTACCCCGGCCTTGTTCAGTAGACTCAGAACATTTAGCCCAGATAATAAACTTGGTTTTTTTTCTCCATTTGCAATACAGAGCTGCTTGCAGCGTTCGCATTCCCAGCTCGTGGGAAATGACAATATTTGGCTGGTAGCTTCCCAGCACCCAAAACGTATCATAGGGGACATGAACATATAAAGTTTCTGCGAACCCTTGGGGGTGATTCCAAGTGCGAATCAACGTAAATTTTCGTTGCACTTGAACCGTTAGATCTCCCCAGTTTGACTGCCAAGGACGATTGGGTTCCATGGGAGTAGAAACAAAAATTTTCAAGTCCTGTAACTGGGCGGCAAGAGACTGATACAGAGGTAGCCGGTAGGGGGCGATAAAGTGGGTAAGAAAAGCAACTCTTTGACTCATAATAGCCCTAATTTTAAGCATTTACACGATTGCTTGCATTGCTCAGAGCAGTCCTAATCAATTATTTTTTGCTCAATTTAAAAACAGAAGACAATAAGAATCTGCGATAGGGTAGAACTGAGTAAATCGGCCACAGAATTCCCCCATGGCGTTTCATTAACAGTTTCCATTCTTCCCAGGGCTGTAGTGTAACACTCTCTAGAGCCAATCCTTTGGGTCGATTAATATTTTTTAATCCTTGTTCCCAGTTAGGAGTGCTTCCAGGAGCAGGTTTGGGGTTGCGAGCGCAAGTTCCTTGGTATCCAGGAGCTACCCAGATGCTACACCCCTTTTGTTTCGCCCGTAAGCCATAATCCCAGTCTCCAGCATAATGGGTTAAGTGAGGATCGAGATTACCGACTGCCTCAACTACACTTTTTGGAATGAGGACAAAGTTACCACACATTAAATCGCATGGTTGTGGCTCTGATTGAGGAACGACTTTTTTGCATTTGAAGGGAGGATAAAACCAGCCTAGTTGTCGATAACCTCCATAGGTCCATTCTTGGCTTTCAGGGTCTTGAGTAGAACCAGTAACGATTGCCTTTTCTTGCTGTTGAGCTGCTAATTGTTGATGAGTGGTCAATAGGGTTTCTAGCGCTGAGGGATATAGTACGGTATCATCATTGAGCCAGAGATAATAATCGGGCTTGTCTTTCATCGCTTCGGTAAAGGCCAGTCGCATCCCTCCATTCCAAAATAGGCTACCATTTCCTTTAAAGATCTTCACTTGTGGATAAGTCGCAGCGATCGCCTCTGAAGTGCCATCCGTACTTCCATCATTGATTAAATAGACAACTAGAGAAAAATCAGATGACAAATCTTGAGGAAATAGTGAGCCTAAGCTCTCTAAAGTTTTGTCTTTCCGATTATGGCAAGTCAGCAAGACAGCAATTGTTTTACAATTCATAACATTTGGAGCAGTAGCTTGCCAGTTTAGGGATATTACCACTATTATAAAACTATTCTAGTAAGATTGTAAATTAATCATTTATGAAAAACAAGATTAAATTAGGAATTACAATCCTTCTAATAGTAGGCGTGTTTTTTCGATTTTATAATCTCGACTACAAAATATATTGGCTGGATGAAACTTTCACTGCTCTTAGAGTTTCAGGCTATTCAGCACCTGAGTTAGCTGAAGTTATCCCTAAAAACCAAATTCTTACCATACAAGATATTCAAGGCTATTATCACCCTAGTCCCGATCGCCCTTTTTCAGATGTTGTTCAAGCTCTAGAGAATAATGCTGAACATGCCCCTTTATATTTTGTGATACTTCGCTTTTGGCGTGAATGGTTTGGTAGTTCAGTTGCCGTAACCCGTAGCTTATCAGCATGGATCAGCTTATTGGTATTCCCTGGTGTTTATTGGTTGTGTCTGGAGTTGTTTAAATCTCCCCTAACTGCATGGATAGCAATGGGTTTACTCGCCATTTCTCCCTTTCAAGTATTATATGCACAAGAAGCCAGACAATATAGTTTATTTGCAGTGGTAATTTTATTCTCTAGTGCTGCTCTATTAAAAGCTATACGCTTACAAAATTCATCCTCTGCCTCAATCAAACAGAATGGGTTCAGTTGGAATATTTATGCAGTGAGTATTGTGTTTGGATTGTATACTCATCTTCTGTTTGTTCTAGTATTATTTTCACATGGGATTTATTGCTTGTGGTTAGAGAGATTTAGATGGACTAAAATAGTCAAGCACTATATTATAGCTAATATCATGGGCTGGGTTGCTTTTATTCCCTGGATTGTGGTGATTATCCAGAAGTTAATTAGTGTTTTACAAAAAAGGTTAAATACAATTGAAACTATTCAAAATACAGATATTTTGCAAGCGAACATTTTGCAATCTCAATCTGGGAAACCACCCCTAAGTGTGTATCTAGAAAGTTGGCTTGTAAATACCGCTAGGCAGTTTGTTGACTTTGGCTGGAGTTCAGCTACGCCATCTCTGACTATGAAATTATCTCTTCCCCTTCTACTAAGTATCGTTGTTCTAGTTATTTATGCTTTGTACTTTACTCAGAAAACCACAGATAGAAAAACGTTTTTATTTGTAATTACGATTGTGTTTATTCCTTGGTTGATTCTGGCAATCCCCGATTTAATTTTTGGATCTACGAGATCGAATCTTCAACGCTATCTTATTCCCTCATCTCTAGGAATGCAAATAGCAGTCGCCTATCTTTTCTCAGTTCAGATTAATTCCCGAAAGCGATATCCAGTTAACCCATGGAAATTGATTACTCTCGTATGCTTTATGCTGGGTATTGTATCTTGTGGCTTAAGTTCTCAATCTCAAGATTGGTGGAATAAACGCCCCGATTCTCATAGTTTAGAAGTGACGGCTATGGTCAATAGGAGTCCGAATGCTCTGCTGATGACTAGAAGTTATACAGCCATGCATTTAGGGTCTCTTAGCTATAGACTAGATCCGAACATAAAAGTATGGTTAATAGACGAGAGTTCGATCAAAATTCCCCAAGGATATGAAGAACTCTTTCTCTACGATCCTTCTAAAGAAATGATTCAACAAATTCAGTCAGTTTATGAATTAAATTTAGAGCCAGTCAGTGAAAGCAAAAATCGTCGGACTGATCTCAATTGGTTATGGCGTTTAAATCTGGTTTAAGTTAGATAATATGAAACGTTTTCTTGAACGCTTAGTCTCAACTCTGAAACCTTACCTACGATGGTTTATTGTGGGGCTGGCGTTGTTTTTTCTGGCCAAAGCCTTCAAAGATCATTGGCAGGAGGTGCTAGCGATCCGCATCAGTGGGTGGGAATGGATGAGTTTGACGATCGCCCTTCTGATTACGATCGCTGCTCATATTTGGTCAGGTTGGATTTGGGGTTGGATTTTAGCCGAGTTTAACCAACCCGTTAAAGCCGTTTGGAGCATTCAAACCTATTTGATCACCAATATTGGTAAATATTTGCCCGGTAATGTCTGGCATTTCTATGGTCGCATTCGAGCCGCTCAAAGTGTGGGTGTTCCAGGGGCGATCGCCATCCTCAGCACCCTAATGGAACCCTTACTGATGGCAGCTTCAGCCCTAATCCTAGCCACAGGTGCGAGTCCCCAAAGTCGAGGACTAGTGCAAAGCGTGATTTTAGTTATTGTCTTGATTGGAGTTCATCCTCGGATCTTAAACCCCATTCTTATTTTTCTCTCTAAAAAGAAAGCTAAAGGAAAGCTAGCAGCTCAGGATCGAAGCTCAACGCAGTTAAAACGCTATCCTTTAAAACCCTTACTCGGTGAAATGGGCTTTTTGTTGATTCGAGGACTAGGATTTTTATTTGCCCTGGCAGCGTTATCGACGATAGAAATGGCGCAAGTTCCCCAACTCTTAAGTGCCTTTAGTTTCGCCTGGTTACTCGGTTTAGTGATTCCTGGCGCACCCGGAGGACTGGGAGTCTTTGAAGCCACGGTGATCGCCCTCTTGGATGGAGTCTATCCACCTGCTATCATTCTCAGTGGAGTAGCTTTATATCGGGTTATTAGTGTATTAGCAGAGGCGATCGGCGCTCTACTCGCCTGGCTTTATCAACAGTTTAGTCTCAAGAACCCCTAATCCTATGAATGCTTCCCCAACTCTGCCCACCGTTGAAACCGCTCCTAAGCCCGAAATTTCCGTGATCGCTCCCATTTATAACGAAATAGAAAGCTTGCCGCTATTGGTAGAGGCGATCGCCAAAATACTCCCCCAAACCCAACGCACCTACGAACTCATTTGTGTAGATGATGGCTCCAGCGACGGCTCCACAGAACTCTTAACCGAACTCGCTCAGAAAACCCCTCATCTTAAAGCCGTTATTCTACGGAGAAATTATGGTCAAACCCCAGCAATGGCTGCTGGATTTCAATATGCCCAAGGAAATATTTTCATTACCCTCGATGCCGATCTTCAAAATGACCCCGCCGACATTCCCCTCCTCCTAGAAACTATTGAAGAAGGATACGATCTCGTCAGTGGTTGGCGCAAACAACGCCAAGATGATGCACTCACTCGGCTCCTACCCTCCAAAATTGCCAACTGGATCATCGGCAAAGTCACAGGAGTCCAACTCCATGACTACGGATGCTCCCTAAAAGCCTATCGCGCTGAAGTCGTCGCCGATATGAACCTCTATGGAGAACTCCACCGCTTTTTACCCGCTTTAGCCTTTATCGAAGGAGCCAGAATCACCGAAATTCCCGTACGCCACTATGCTCGGCAGTACGGCAAAAGCAAATATGGCCTAGGGCGCACCTTCCGAGTCTTAATGGATCTCCTAACCGTTTGGTTTATGAAGAAATTTCTCACCCGGCCCATGCATATCTTTGGCTCCATGGGCCTACTCTCCATGTTTGTCGGATGTCTATTGGGGATCTACCTCACGATTCTCAAGTTGGGTTTTGGCGAAGAAATAGGCGGCCGTCCCCTACTGATTTTAGTCGTAGTTCTTCTCTTGACTGGAATACAGCTATTTTGCTTTGGTCTAGTTGGAGAACTTCTTATGCGAACCTACCATGAATCTCAAAACCGCCCCATCTATAGAGTTCGAGCCATTATTCACCAGTAGTAATCATCCTTTAAGACTTATCCCATAACTTTCCGTATCTTCCCAGCCTCCTCATGGCCATGACTGGGTTCCTAATGGCTTGTTCTCGTCTGTCTATTGATTATTCTCTCCTCATTTATACGGATAATTCCAAGCGATATAGGGAGATCCACCTCTCACCTCAGTATTTTTCCCAAATCACTACTTAAGCACACTCAGAAACCAATCGACTTCTACATGGGAACTTCAAATCAAAAATCCTCAATCTCTCTGATGCGAAGACATATACCAGGGGACTATCGTGGAGAAAAGCAAAGAAATAGAGTATACAAACTTAATCAACTCACAACTCACACCGTTCTAGGAGACACAATTATGACCTCTCAATCCCTATCTCAAATCACCAAAAGAGTTAGTACAGTAGCAGCTGGAGCAATAGCGTCCAGCCTAGTTGCAGGAATGTTCGCTCCCTCAGCCTCTGCCAATCCTTTCAACGGTGTTGAAGGTGAGTTTGAAACCGGTTTTGGGTGTATTGAAGAATGCCTGGATATGCCAGTTGGATATATTGGAAGTGTAGAGAGCCTAGCATGGGATGATGCTGAAAATCCCGGAACTCCTCAGCGCAGCCGCTTGTTCTTGGATTGGATGGGAACTGCTAACGAGTACACCAATGGCACAGAAACGGTTAGCTTTGGCGAGAGCGACCTAGGAACCAACACCACAGGATACTGGTTCCGTGCTGCTGCTCCCAATGAAGAACAGGGACAAACAGAAGTTGGCGACTTCAAGTTCAACTTCACCGAAACTATTGACAAGCTGACGATTGATTTCTTCGATGTAGAAAGCTGGAGGACAACTGGTATAACTCACGTGAACGGTCAGGCACTTGGAAATGAGTATCTAGTTTCTAGCGGATTGGGCGATTCTAGCTTGCACAGCTTTACTCTCTTCGATGTTAACTCGATCACTCTCTCAGTAGGACGCGATTTTGCCAACAACACGGGTGACGGAGTAACCTTCCGGTTCCAAGGATTTGAAGAAGCGATCGCTCAGGATGTCCCCGAACCTTCTGCTGTCCTTGGTTTAGGATTCTTAGCTGCGGCAAGTGCTTTAGGGCTTCGCAAGCATCGTAGCTAATCGATTAGCTCCTTTGGAGTCAATGCTAATTTGAACTAAATTATAAGGCTCAACGGTTGATGACTGATGCCATTGAGCCTTTTTATTGTCTACTCAAAAGTGATTATAACCTGGTTATATCTTCATCTAATCGTGTAGAGTAAGGAGAAGAATAGTAATGTTGATGATGAACTCTGGAGGTTTTTGAGATACTATCCTGCACATCATTCGCTACAATACCAAGGATGTTAGTTTTAGACGTTCTTAGTTCTTCTAGGGCTTGGGAGATCGCAGAACGCTCAGTTTTTCCAACTCGAACGACGAGTATCATACCATCAGTATAATCGGTAAGGATGTAGGGATCGGCTAATCCCACTAATGCAGGAGTATCGTAGATGACGAGATCGAAGAATCCCTGCAATTGTCCCATCAGGTATTGCATTTTCTGGGAGGAGAGAAGTTTAATCGGATCGGGAGAAATTTGACCGGCGCTGAGGAACAATAGGTTGTCTTCGATAGGGGAGGCTTGGATGACTTCATTGAGGCTCAGGTAGTTCACCACAGTATCACTGAGACCCTGTTTGTTCTGTAGGCCCAGGGATAGATGGAGTTGAGGAGAACGTAGGTTGGCATCAACTAGCAAAACTCGTTTACCAATGGCAGCAGCGGTTTGAGCGAGATTGAGCGCAACGGTAGATTTGCCATCTTCAGGACTAGCGGAACTGACGATAAGCGATCGAATTGGGTGATTTTTAGAACCGAGTAAGTTAATATTGGTATACAAAGAACGGAAAGACTCTACGAATAGAGCACTATATTCTGGTTGATACCACTGGCGATCGCCATATTTAGAGTTGACAAATAGGTTATAAAATCGCCGTCGTTTTTTCTGACTCTCTTTCATTTGACGATCAGTAGGAATAACTCCAAGAATTTTTGTTTTTGTATCAATTTTTATCTCATCAGGGCTATGGAATACTGGATCTAAAATTTCTATAACTAATCCAATTGCAACTCCCAGTAACATACTCAAGATTAAAGCTAGGGCCAGTTGCTTTCTGGTACTTACCTGAGATGTAGGTCTTAATTGTCCATTCGAGTATCTCAAGAGTTTAGGGGGAGAAATAATTGACCAAGGAAAATCTCTTTGAGAAGCGTTTAATCTAAGCGTCTCTCGCTTTTCTAAGAATTCTTTAAGCGTATTTTTTTTGATTTCTAGAGAGGCTTCTATTTCCGAATACTGTCGGAGAATATCTGGAAAAATTTTTATTTTGCGATCCACTTCTTTCTGAGATTCTTCTAAAGCTTTAATTCGGGATTCTAAAACTTCAATTTCGCTACTTGCTGTCTCCAATTCTACTTGAGCAATATCCTGTACAGTGTTCATTACTCTTTCTTGTTGCTCTCGTAAGATTTGTATAGGAATACTATCTTCTCTAAATTGACTGAGTTTAAGTGAAAGTTCCACTTCGATTTTCTGATAATCTTCTAATATAGATTTATAAGCTTGATCCTTAAAGGTCAAAACACTAATCGGGTTACCCCTCTCAATTTGTCTTTTAAATGTTTCATGAAAACGCTTTTTACCCTCTAATTCTGCTTGATATTCCAATTTTCTCTTTTTAATTAATAGTAATTGTTCTGACAAATTACCAGCTTCTATATTAGGAAAGTTTATCCCATATTTTTGGCGAATATCTTGCAATTGCAACTGATAATAGTCCACTCTTTGTCTCAGTTCAGGCAACTGTTCATCGATAAAATCAACCCCCTTTTGTAGAGCATCAATTCGTTCATCTAAAGAATATTGTAAAAATGCTTCGCTAACCTTATCTAAGACAAATAAAATTTTATCAGTATCACTATCTTCATATCGAACTAACATGATTTTAGTTCCTTCTTGCTTCCCATCTTTTTCATAACTTCTGCGACTAAGAACGAGTTTCGACTGTAAGTTATTGTAATTGATTTCAGGGTACTCCTGTTGTAATTCCTCAATTAAAGGCTCCATCACTTTCGGGCTTTTCAGTACCCTAATCATCGTTTCATAATCAACCAAATCAGTGCTTTCAATGCGAAGCTTACCTGTAATATCAGCTAAGTCGGTATCTCCACCTGATTCACCTAGCAATAAAAGTCGAGCTGAACGACCTTCTGCCGTTACTGGTTCGAGCAACAGTTGCAACCAACCCTCATAGGAGGGTACAGTTTGACGAGCCACCCAGATAATGCTTCCTCCAGATAATAGGCTTAATATGAAAATTGCGGTGGCCATAATCCACACCCGACGACGCAATACTGATAACAACCAAGCGAGATCGATGGTTTGTTCTTCGGGAAACTCATCAGCAGTAAAAGTTGATACACCATTGATGATTTCTATTTCACTGCGCCCATTTTCTGAATAGGATGTAGGTTGTTTTTTCGAGTTCGTCATAATCGATAAATTGCCGATTAATTATTGCTAATTTAGTTGGATTCTTGTTGAATAACGCCAATTCTAGCGAGAACCTCAAGAGTGCGTAGTGGGATACTCCATAATGAAAAAAGGCGATTGGCAGGAGAGAGCGCTAGCTCGAGTGTATCAGAAAAGCGGGCTATCCCAGAACGACTGACCACAACAATATCGTTGTCTTGTAGGAATGGATTAGTTTGTTCATTGATATCTTGATTAAGATTGATCGAAATTTGGCGACTGACGACTGTTCCATTGGAATTTAAGCGCAGGAGTTGTACTCGACTAGTTTTGGCTCGGCTTCCATTAAAACCACCGGCACGCAGCAATACTTGATTGAGAGAAGTGTTAGAGGGCACATCAAGGGAGCCGGGCGATCTCACTTCTCCAATCACACTGACTGTAATTGACTCCCGTGCAAAGTTGACTTCTGCTAATTGAGCCGCTTCTGCATTCGATATTTCCGCTACTCTAGGAATAATGATTGAGTCTCCACTTTGAACAATGGTATCTTGAGTAATATCTCCATTATGCAGCAACTCCCAAAAGTCTAGGGGAATAATTAGCTCAGAACCCGTTTGAGTCTGGCGACGTAGCTTAATATTACGGAGGTCTGCTAAGGGTTTAATTCCTCCTGCTTCCTGAATTGCTGAGGAAATCGTAGGCAAGCTAATCACTGGGCTACCCGGTATGGCTAAGGTAATATGGTAAGAACCTGGGTTATGAACTTCGCCGACAACAACAATAGACTGCCTCTGATTGCGATCGGCTGAGAAATCAACTCTCGCAAGTTGCCATAGTTGTCTCAAGTTAACTTGAAACTGAGTGGGTACGAAGATTTTATCTCCACTTCGTATAGTTATATCTGTGGTGGAGGGATTGCCTTGAATCAACTGTTGCAGATCAACATAGAAGGTTATTTCCTGCTGCTGGTTATTTTGCCAAATGGTGCGGGTAATCTTAATTTGACTGATATCTGCTGCTAGAGTTATTCCGCCTGCTTCTTTAAGCACCTCGATCACGGTAGGGTATTGGATTCCTGGATTACCACCTTCTCCACCAATGAGACTCACTGTGAAAGCACCGGGATTGGTAACTTCTCCAGCAACGACTACGCTCAATGGACTAGGAGAGACCAATCGAATCGCGATCGCTGGATATCTCAGCACATCACTGTATGCCTGAACTAGGACTTCCCTAGCTTGAGCTAAGGTTAAGCGTCCAAGGCGTATTGAACCAATCAGAGGAAGTTCGATCAGGCCATCAACTGGGATTTGGTAGTCGCCGCTATATTCGGGGAGTTCTAAGATATCGATTTGGATGCGATCGCCACCAACTAGAACATAAGCATTATCGGTGGCGATCGATGAATTTTCTGTTGATATAGGACTATTTCTTTCCTCAGAAGATTCCTGGATCGGCCAGTTCCGTTGTGTACCGGTCTGTTGGGCAACTGCTGGTAAGATGAGGGGAATGATTAATCCACATCCGATCCCCAAAGCAAACAGGGGGCGACAAAACTGAAAGTTTCTTGTACAAGTACCCATAGTCGTTCTCCCTCAGTTTATAATTGATCTCAATAATAGCCTAATATAATCTCTACTATATTCTAGTCCTAATATTTTCCATGTAAATAATATCAAATATTCGCTATGAGTGACTTGCCATATTTCGGTTCCAATATTGAAAAATGAAAGAAGTTATAAAATCACTACTCGCTAATCCATTAATTGCACTCATGGTATTAGCCACAGGGCTGATCTATGTAGCTGTTTTTTTTCATTATGTCAACAAGAGTAAAAAAAATTCAGAATGGTTTGAAAAATTGGTCATTGGTGGTTTTATATTTGCACTGACTGATGTATCTATCTTGCCCTTTGATAAATTAACTCCTAAAATATTAGCGGATAGAAAAGTAGGAATGATGACCGTATTCCTCCAGTTAGCAATCTATGGAGTTGTTTTATTTTTATCCTGGTCTCGATTTCGATCGACCTTAAGAAATATTGGAGATGTATTTGCAGTTCTTTTAGCTACAGCTCCTTTTTTGTCTATTCTCTGTCTAATGATTGGGTTTTCTGCATTTTGGTCAAATGATTTTGTTCACACCTTGAAAAATAGTCTAGTTTATTTAGAAACAGCAATCGCAGCAGTTTATATCGGTAAGCAATACTCTTGGCCACAACTATATGGTTTCATGCGTTGGGTAAACCTTGCAGTTTTGTTGCCTAGTATCTATTATGCCAATGTTGTTCCTTCAGTAGGGATTAATTCCAAAACTGGAGCATGGCAAGGAATTATGAAACATAAAAATATATTCGCTTTTGCCATGTCATTTACCATGGTAATGTGGCTAATTTATGGTATTTATAATCCCAAATATCGAAAGCAATCATTTGTGATTGCACTACTATCTTTGTATGCAATGGACGGAGGCGAAAGTGGTGCTAGTAAAGTCTTATTCGTATGCATGATGTTTTTGACACTATATTTGAATTTTGTAAAAAAGTTATCTCCAAAATGGGCATTTACTTCAATTGTACTCTTTTTGATCGTTAGTACAAGCATAATGATTGTTGTGGTAGAGAATTTAGAATATATTGTCGTTGATACTCTCAATAAAGATTTGACACTTACGGGAAGAACCTTATTTTGGCCGCTAGTCATCGATGCAATTAACGAAAAACCCATATTAGGCTATGGAGTAGGGGGATATTGGCAAAGTTGGAAAAGTACAGCAGAAAACCCAGCAGGCAATGTCATTAATCCCAATGGTTGGATTCCTCCTCATTCCCACAATGGTTTTCTGGATATTGCAACGGATTTAGGATGGTTGGGAATGACGTTATACATCTTTGCTTTTGTCAATACTTTGGCTAAAGCTGTAAGCTATTTAAGTAAAGATAAAATGCCGGAAGCAGGAATCCCAATAATTGTCTTGACTTTTACTTTGCTGACTAACTTGACAGAAACAGGTTTATTGGGAGTTAATCCTACTTGGTTTTGGTTTGTGGTTACAATAACTCGGTTGAGTTTAGACATGACGAAAAATGTCCAGAAAAAGAATAATAGTTATTAGCTTTGTTTAAGCTAAATATTGTTGCAGTATCTGAAGACAAATATTTACAAATAAATGTTCAATAAAATTAGTCAATTAACTCAAAATTTAAGTCCGAAATTACGGCAAATGATTGGCAATGCTAGTTGGTTGGCTTCAGAAAAATTGTTGCAAATGTGTTTAGGCCTATTAATTGGTGTTTGGGTCGCTCGTTATTTAGGTCCACAGAAATTTGGACTATTGAGTTATGCACTAGCCTTTACCAGTTTGTTTGCCCCCCTAGCTACTCTAGGCTTAGATAAAGTAGTTGTCCGGGATTTGGTGCAATATCCATCTGAGAAGAATCGGATTCTTGGTACTGCTTTTGCCATTAAGTTAGTAAGCAGTATCTTGGCATATCTGTTAGAAATTATGATTATATCCTGGATACGCCCTGACGATAAGTTGACTCATGTTCTAGTTGCAGTTGTCGGTTTGAGAATGTGTTTCCAAGTATTCTACACTATAGATCTTTGGTTTCAATCACAAGTTGAATCTAAATATACGGTTTGGAGTAAAAATTCTGCCTATTTATGTGCTAATGGAGTGAAAATTTTACTCATATCTTTACAGGCACCAGTAATTTTCTTTGCGTGGAATTCTTTGGGAGAGATTGTCTTAGGAGCAATTGGACTATTAATCCTCTATCAATTCAAAGGAAATGCGATCGCTGCTTGGCGTATGAGTCTATCTTGGGGTAAGAGGTTACTGAAAAATGGTCTACCATTAATGTTTTCTGGCATCGCTGTTATCATCTATTTACGGATTGATGCGATTATGTTGGGGCAAATCTTTGGAGATGAGAGTGTGGGCATTTATTCTGTTGCTACAAAGATTTCTGAGCTGTGGTATTTTATTCCCACAGCTCTGGTTTCGTCAGCATCACCAGCCCTTATCGAAGCTAAAGGTATCTCGATATCATTGTATGAGCAGAGGTGGCAAAAGCTGTTGACGATGATGACAGGTATTTCCTATGCGATCGCTATTCCTATGGTATTCTTAGCAAAGCCAATGATTACCCTCATGTACGGGCCCAATTACGCCGCTTCTGGCTCGGTATTAGCTATTCATATATGGGCTACGGTTTTTGTATCGTTAGGTATTGCTAAATCAGTTTGGATTGTTACAGAAGGTCTGACTCATCTTGCATTAGTTAGCACGTCCTGTGGTGCTGTGATTAACATATTACTTAATCTAGTTCTCATTCCCAGATATCAAGAAGTTGGTGCGGCAATTGCTACTGTAATTTCCTATGGATGTGCTGATTATTTAGTGTACATTACTTATCCCAGATTCCAACAAATTGGTCGGTTGATGACTAAAGCATTAATCTTAGAAAATTTATGGAAACGATGAGTTTCATGGAATCACTAAGTGCGATCGCTGTTGGGAAAGATTATAATGTGGCTGTAGTCGCTGGTTACTTGCTCCAGAATCTAAGGACTCGTTGATATGGATTTAGCACCGATCGCCTTTTTTGCTTATAAACGCCCGGAACATACCCTCAGAGCGCTCTCATCCCTAGCTCAATGCCATTTAGCTCAAGAGAGCAAGCTGTATATATTCTGTGATGGAATTAAATCTCCTAGCGATCGCGATCGGGTGATGGAAGCCAGAGCAGTGGTCAAAAGTCAACAGTGGTGCGGCGAAGTTGAAATTCTTGAAAGAGAAAAAAATATTGGTCTAGCGAAATCTATTATTGCTGGAGTAACTGAACTGAGCAATCAGTACGGCAAAGTCATCGTTTTAGAAGATGATTTACTGCTACATCCCCAATTTTTGGAATACATGAATCACGCCTTAGAACGCTACCAAAATGAAGAACGGGTGATGCAAATTTCCGGTCATATGTTTCCGGCTGATTTTTCTTGTGATACTGATAGCTTTTTCTTACCTTCTATAACTACATGGGGTTGGGCAACTTGGCAACGAGCATGGCAATATCTCGATCCTAAGCTGACTGGTTACGATCTCCTGAAAAAAAATCGGCAACTCCGCTATCAATTCGATCTGCACAACTCCTATTATTACTTTGAACTGCTCGAAGACTTAATCGCGGGAAAAATAGATGCCTGGGGTATTATCTGGTATCTGAGTGTATTTATGCAACAAGGACTAACCTTATTTCCCAGATACTCTCTCGTCGATAATATTGGTCGGGATGGGAGCGGAACTCATTGTGGAAATCAAGCTATTCCCATTGCCGAGCCTCCCGATAATTTCCAAGTTCTCACTTATCCAGATAGCATTGAAGTCACTCCTCATAAAGCCTTAGTTTACCAGGGTATTGCTAAAGCTAATAACGAGAACTCTTGGACTCGTTTCAAACGCAAAGTAAGGATTAGAAGCAGATTACGAGCGCTGCTAAAACGGTGATTTTATTCCTGAACTTGCATCATTTCTTCTACAATATCAATAAGTTCTTGGTGTTTTTTTGCCCAAGCTTCACGGTCTCTTCTCACTTGTTCCAGATGAGATTCAATCGTCTCTGAAGTCACCAGAACACCAAAATCATCGGGGACTTTATCTAGCTCATAACGAAATATCCGATTCAGCACTAAATTGCCCACTTCTGGGCGATAGTGGGAACTATCTTGAAAATACACCATTTCTTCAGCGATCGCTTCTGTAGTTATGCTGTTATAGCCCGAAAAATCCCAAAATGGTGATATTTTCGCAACTTCTCGCTTCCATTGCTCAAACTTATCCCAAGTTCCGGTCGCACGAATAGCTTCCAATTGACTTGCATGAACTGGCGAGACAAATAACTGTAAATTAATTCCCTTTTGCTTGCAGATTTCAACAATTTTTTGTAGATCCGCCAATCTTTTTTGTGATAGTTTATACTCATGATAGGAATTAGAAAAACCATTGGTGAAATATCCCAGAGTCCAAGGAAACTGGTTAACATTAATAACCCTCATCCCATTAATAAACTCAGAATTAGTCTCACCTTCAAATAAATTTTCTATCAGTGTTTCATAACTGGATGTAAACGCATCTAAAGAAAACAAAATACTCATCACTATTTGACCGGATATCTTTTGCGTTTCCAGTAAGGTTTCATCAAAATCTGCCTTGGGTCTCGACCACTCATCAAACGAGATATAATCAATACCAATCACTACATTCTTAACATCTGTTTGATTAGTAATTGCATGTTCAAAATAACGTAATATTTCATACAAATTCGCATCCTGTAGCCCTAGATTATAGCTCATTTCACGACCATCATTCGAGAACGCTGAATGCCTCGGATCTAACCCCAGATTGGCTCGAGATGTTCCTAAAAAAATGTTTTTCGGCTTGAGGCGAATGACATCAACTGCCTTAAACAACCTTGTATGATTTCCCTTCGTTGGCTTAAGTTTATTAAATCGATCAATTTTTGGAGTATTCATGATTCCATAAGGATCGACTAGAAAATTAGAACCACTAATCCCTAAAATAATAGCAGAAGCTGTTATTAAAAACAGTTTATTAAACTGAGTATACGAGGGTTTCATTACTTCATTCTCTCCTAAAATTGATAGTAAATAAATTCAGAAACTTTGTACAGAGATAACAAGCAATAAGCTGCTAAAGTTCCTACTATTAATGCCCACCACCAATTGGGTTTAAATTTCTGCATTATCTCCTGTGTATTTGGTAAACAAGTAACGGCTAAGGTCAATCCAAATAAGGCAACTACAATCAAGCTTCTATCTTCTACGGTTGGTACTAAATAGGCAAATTCTGGCCCCGGCTTTAGCTGAATACCAAACTGAGTAAGGACTGATAATTTTCCTTCCGGATTACCTGGTAAAATAATACCATTCATTCCTAGCATGGTTTGTACAAGATCAATACCATCACTTAAGCTGTGCGCTCGGAAAAACACCCAACTAAAGAGTACAGCATTGAATGTAATCATCCATCCCAGGAACCAATGTAGAGAAAATCCATGCTTACGCCACCAGTGATTAATTGCTAAATAAGCTCCATGCATTCCTCCCCAAAAAACAAATGTCCAACCTGCTCCATGCCACAGTCCACCTAACAACATTGTGATTAACAAGTTAGAATAACGACGACTTTCTCCCTTGCGACTTCCTCCTAACGGAATATATAGATAATCACGCAAAAAGTTAGATAAGGTCATATGCCATCGTCGCCAGAAATCAGTGATTGAGGTCGATTTATACGGCGAATTAAAATTGATGGGCAAACTAATATTAAACATCATGCCCAAACCGATCGCCATATCGGAGTAGCCAGAAAAGTCGAAATACAGTTGGAAGGTATAAGCCAGCACGCCGATCCAGGCTTCGATAAAGGTAACATCACTGGCATTATCAAACACTATAGCAACCCAAGGAGATAAGCTGTCACCAATTAATACTTTTTTAGATAAACCTAAGCTAAATAAGGTTAACCCATAAGCTATATTCTTGTGAGAAAAAATGAATTTTCGCCGCTGGCTAAATTGAGGAATGAGTTGATCGTGACGCAGAATTGGCCCAGCAATTAATTGCGGAAAGAAGGAAACAAACAAGCTATAGGTGAGAAGATCATAGTTAGCTTCTTTGGTTTGTCCTAGATAAGCGTCAACTAAGTAGGCAATCTGAGTAAATGTGTAGAATGAAATGGCGAGTGGAAGCACCATTTGCGGGACTAGAAAATCCCTATTCAATAACTCATTGACTGAGCTAACTAAAAACCCAGTATATTTATAATATCCTATTAAAGCCAGGTTAATACTAATTCCTACCCAAAGTAATAGTTTAGCTGCTAGGCTTCTGGTTTCTGCGTTACTAATCGACTTGCCGATAGTATAGTTAAAGACAATAGAAATCAGTAGGAGAGGAAGATATACTGGATTCCAGTAAGCATAAAAAACTAGGGAAGCCAGCGCTAACCAGACTTTGGCTACATAGGTTTTGCGGTACTTAGTGAAACTAAAAAATCCAATTAGGGTTACTGGCAAAAATACACAGATAAAAATATAAGAATTAAATAACATAAGGCTTAACTAGCTTGAGAACGTAGAAGAATCTATTGATTGAATATCCTTGTTAATCGTTTCTATTACGGCACTTTGCGCGGTAATGAGGTATAGCCGCAAAAGATCCCTCTAAATCCCGCTTAAGAAGCAGGGAGGTTCGGGAGATCGAGATGTATCGCATAGCAGCGAAAACAGCTGTATTACGTGCCGATGGCGTATGACTAACGGATACAGCGCTTTGCGCTGTTATGATGGACAGTAACAACAATGAGTAAACCAGTTTTTTAACGGTTCAGGATTAATCAACTTTATAGCTACGGATAGGAGGATATCAATCATA
>NZ_JAGHZH010000165.1:0-33558 GCF_017746885.1 Roseofilum sp. SBFL
GCTTCCTTTACCAATCTTGTCAAACCCATTCTCAAGTCATTGTCTCCTCATGACTACCCAGTTCTCAACTCTCGCCTCTTCTTTGAAATCTGGTTTAACTTCATATTCGATAGTAGTTTGACTAGCATGAGAGACTTATTCTACCGATTGAATCATACGGGTATTTAGGTGGACATATCCACCTTCTCTAAAGCCTGTAAATCGAGAGAAGACCACAAATTCTATCGCATCTATAATCAATTACTGAATCAGTTAAAAAAGAAAAATAAAGTCGAAGCTCTAACCTTATTAGGGAAGGTCTGCATATTCTTTTAAAATCGGATAAATTATTGAATAGTATCGATCTATTGTATCCATTCTAGAATAACCTCCTCATCCAAATAAAGTGGTTTTTGTCCCAGCCCATGGCTTTTAGTTTAACGTCATTCCCCAGCCTCCGCCTCCTGGGGTTTCAATGGTGATTTTTTCGCCTGCATCTAACTCTACGGTGGCGGTACTGTCGAGTTCTTCGGTGTAACCGTTTTTGCGCTCGATCCAGTTACGTCCAACAGTTCCTGGTTCGCCACCGGCTAGACCGAAGGGGGGAATTTGGCGATGGTTAGAAAGAATACCTGCCGTCATGGGTTCTAGGAATTGGATGCGGCGCACGATGCCGTTACCACCGCAAAATTGCCCTTTTCCGCCACTTTGGGGACGGATGGCAAATTCTTCCAAACGGACGGGAAAGCGGTGTTCTAGGACTTCTGGATCGGTCAGCCTTGAGTTGGTCATGTGGGTATGCACCGCGTCTGTACCGTGGAAGGTGGGACCAGCACCTGAACCGCCGCAAATGGTTTCGTAGTATTGATAATCTGGGTTGCCGAAGGTAAAGTTATTCATGGTTCCTTGGGAAGCGGCGAGGAGTTCTAGCGCTCCGTAGAGGGTATCAACGATCGCCTGGGAAGTCTCTACGTTGCCGGCAACAACGGCAGCCGGATAGTGGGGATTGAGCATGGAGCCTTCTGGAATCTTGATATTGAGGGGTTTCAGGCATCCGGCATTCAGGGGAATGGGGTCGTCTACGAGGGTGCGAAAGACGTACAATACGGCAGCCTGACAGACGGCTTTAGGGGCATTAAAGTTATTGGGCAGTTGGGCAGATGTGCCGGTAAAGTCGATCGCCACGTTGCATTGTTCTCGGTCAACCGTGATGGTAACGTGAATCACTGCACCATTATCGAATTCATAAGTAAATTCACCATTAGATAACTGGGCGATCGCCGATCGCACCGCCTGTTCTGCATTGTCTTGCACATATTCCATATAGGATTGTACGGTTTCTAGACCATACTGATTGACCATTTTCACCAATTCTCGAACACCCTGATTATTGGCTGCAATTTGTGCTTGCAAGTCGGCTAAATTTTGGGAATAATTACGAGCGGGATAGGGAGGCGCTAACAAGCAATCGATGAGTAAATTGGCTTCAAATCTACCCTCAGTCACTAACAGGAAATTATCGAATAAAATCCCCTCTTCTGTAATCGTTTGGCTATGGGGTGGCATGGAGCCGGGGGTAATGCCTCCGAGATCGGCATGATGTCCCCGCGAAGCGACATAAAAGGAGGGTTTGATGGGATTTTGAGGTAAAAAAACTGGCGTGATTACAGTGATATCTGGTAAATGAGTTCCGCCATTATAGGGATTATTAGAAAGATAAACCTCTCCCGGTTTAATCTGGTTTCCCTTATCTTGAATTAAGGCTTTTACACTTTCGCTCATCGAGCCTAAATGAACCGGGATATGGGGCGCATTGGCGACTAAGTTTCCTTCTGGATCGAATAGGGCACAGGAAAAGTCCAACCGTTCCTTAATATTGACGGAAACCGCGGTATTTTGCAGGGTTACGCCCATTTGTTCGGCGATCGCCCCAAATAGGTTATTGAAAATTTCCAACAGCACCGGATCTTTTTTCACCTTTTCCGTAGGGACATTTTCTATAGGGGCGGGTTTACGATGCTCTTGGTGGGGAAGCGAAGATGTTGATAAACCCGCTCTTACAAATCCAGTTTCCGTAGGGGCGGGTTTACGAAGATCTGGGTAGGAAGAGGAAACTGTCGGTGAACCCGCTCCCCCATCTTGGTACGAAGCCGCATGGATAGCCGTTAATACTAAATGTTGACGGGGATGAACTTGCGCTTGCCAACCGCTTTCAATTACATTGGTTCCGGTAGGTTCAATAATTAGTGCCGGCCCAATTATTGTGTGTCCTGGTTGTAACTTTTGGCGGTCATAAACTGGCACATATTGCCACTTTGGTGATGCAGATGTAAGGGCGGGTTCGCCAATATTATCGCCTTCCCACCGAGATCTTCGTGAACCCGCCCCTACAGAACCCAATTCTACAGGATTTTGTATGGAACAATAAACGGGCACTCTTGCCATTTCTGGGGGGACACTATCGGTAACGGGTTCTTGAATTTCCCCTTCAGGATGAGCCATGGTTTGCACAATTTCTACTGAAATCATATCCACCACTAACGGTTTTTGGGTTAAGGTAAAGCCATAGCGTTGCTGATGTTGATGCTCAAATTCTTGTTTGAGGTTTTCTAGAGAAGAATCGGAAAAATTGACTAATAAAGGCGTATCGCTGCCTTCATATTTTAGATGCAGTTTAACCACAATTTCTTCGCGATCGCCGGACTGTTCCGATAATTCTGCTTGCGCGTCTTTGACTAACTGGGGAATCACCCGATCTTGCAACTCTACCATTACACCATCGGTTAGCTCTTCCTCCAGGGTTTGCTCGCGCATGATGCGAATATCAGCAAGTCCCATACCATAGGCTGAGAGTACCCCAGCGTAGGGATGAATAACAATTTGACGAATGCCTAATGTATCGGCGAGTTGACAGGCATGTTGCCCCCCTGCACCGCCAAAGCAACAGAGGGTATAGCCAGAAACATCATAACCCCGTTGCAGAGAGATTTTTTTAATCGCATTGGCCATATTTTCAATGGCGATCGCAATAAACCCCGTCGCCACTTGTTCCGCTATCCGTAGATCTCCGGTTTCTTTCTGTATCTCCTGAGCCAGAGTTTGGAACTGCTCGCGCACGCGATCGCCATCTAGAGGTAGGTTTCCCTGGGAGCCAAAAACCGCCGGGAAAAAGCGCGGATTCAGTTTCCCCAACAGTACATTACAGTCGGTGATCGTCAGGGGACCGCCCCGTCGATAGCAGACAGGCCCAGGGTTTGCACCGGCTGAATCCGGCCCGACACGGTAGCGGGAACCGTCGAAGAACACCACCGAACTGCCCCCAGCCGCTACCGTGTGAATCGCCATCATGGGCGATCGCACCCTTACCCCAGCAATTTCGGTATCAAATTGTCGTTCGTATTCCCCGTTATAATGAGCGACATCGGTGGACGTACCACCCATATCAAAAGTAATAATTTTCTCAAAACCGGCTTGGGCACTGGTTTGTACTGCTCCCACAATGCCTCCGGCTGGCCCCGATAGGATGCTATCTTTACCTTGGAATTGCTCGGCATCTACTAACCCGCCATTAGACTGCATGAACATCAGATTAACGGCATCTCCTGATTCTCCCGTCAGTTGTTCTTGCACTTGATTCACGTAGCGTCGGAGGATGGGAGACAGATATGCATCGACAACGGTGGTATCTCCGCGACTGACGAGTTTGATCAGGGGGCTAACTTGATGGGAGACAGAGATTTGAGTAAAGCCCATGTTTTTCGCCAGTTGCGCCACGTCCTGTTCGTGTTGGGGATAGCGATAGCCATGCAAAAGGGCGATCGCACAACTGCGGATTCCGCGATCGTAGGCGGCTTGCAGTTGGGGCACCAGAGCCTCCCGGTTAACCGGTTGCAATTCTTGCCCCTTAGCACTGAGGCGCTCTTGGACTTCGATCGCTTCTTCATAGAGTAATTCTGGCAGTTGAATCTGTTGGGCAAACAGATCCGGGCGGTTTTGATAGCCAATACGCAACGCATCCCGAAAGCCTTGGGTGATTAACAGAACCGTGCGATCGCCTTTTCGCTCTAATAGGGCATTCGTCGCCACCGTCGTTCCCATTTTTACCACCGCAATGCGATCGCTCTCAATGGGTTCATCCGCTCCCACGCCTAACAGATCGCGAATCCCTTGAATCGCTGCATCTGCATAGCGTTCTGGATTTTCCGAGAGGAGTTTATGAGCCACCGTTTGACCCTCTGGACTCAGGGCAACTAGATCGGTAAACGTTCCGCCGCGATCGATCCAAATATGCCAGCGGCGATCGGAATAAGGATGGGACATGGGGGAATGGGGAAATAGGGGAAGATAGTACAGGAAGTCAAGATTAAGAATGCCACAGTTGCTCGATGCTGACAAACTGATACTCTTGTTTTAACAGCATGGGGATGATACGCTCTGTAGTTTCGGCCACACTCTGCCCCCCATACCGGCCATCATGGAGAACAATCACCGAGCCGGGGCAAACCGTTTTCATGACCCGATTGACGACAATTGAGACTCCTGGATCGACCCAATCTTCGGGAACCACGGTCCACATGACCGGCCGATAATTCCATTGCTGCAATAGGTCTAGGGTTTGGGGAATAAATAACCCATTGGGAGGCCGTACATCCCGAAATCGCGATCGCTCGGTTTCGGGATTTAAACCACAGGCCTCAAGAATCGCAGTTTGAGTATGGTATAACCCTTGGCAGAGTTGCTCTGGAGTGAGTTCGGGAAAGTTCTGATGGGTATAGCCATGTAAGCCAATCCAATGACCGCGATCGTAAATCGCTTTGGCGACTTCTGGATACTGTTTAACCTGTTGTCCGAGGCAAAAAAAGTTGGCTTTAACGGCGTAGGTTTCTAAAACCGTTAACAGCTCTAGGGTGTATTGGGGATGGGGACCATCATCAAAGGTTAAGGCGATCGCCTTTTGATGGGGATTTCCCCGCCATAAACACTGGGGAAATAAGGGTTTTAAGCCTTGATAGAGGATAGGATATAGGGGATATAACTGAAGTGACATGGCGATCGAGATTCATCAAGTCCTATAAACTGTTCACACAAGCCGTTGGCCCTAAATACTGAATTAAATAAGGAGAAAATACCTCATAAATCAACGTAAACGGCCGTTTATGATGCCAAAATAGATAATGGCGACCCCAAAAGGGCCCCGGTTGCTCAAAGGCTTCCTCTAAGGCTTGAGAATGGCCATAATACAAACCTTGAATATCTCGATACAACTCGGTTCTCAACTGCGCTAAACTCGCCCAGATGGGTAACGAGCGATTTTGTAAATAGTCATCGACATGACTGGCTTCCCACCAAGAAGTCGCATAGGCTAATCGTTGTCCTGATGCAGTTCTCAACCAAACCTGTCGCCTTAATCTGGGCCCTGGAATTGCTGAAATCTGACCCGGAGCGCGATCGCCATTCATGCCAATTGGAGACATATCAATCACATCGACTTCCGTTGGTTCGCGGGTTAACAATTGCAAGTGACGCGTGGGCGAACCATCCCCAAGTAAAAGAATTTGCCAAGCAGGAGAGAGTTGTTCATGGGGTAGTCCGGTTTGGATCTCAGTTTCATCACCTTGCCAGAGGGGATGCAGGCGATGCCAAGTTGTTGATACTGGAGTTTGGGATTGGGCGGTTACAGTCAAGGGTCTTCACATAACTTAACTTTTCTTAAGTTTTATGATAGCGCTATGGGCAAGTAATGGGGAATGAGTAGGGGTCACCCGTTAAGGCTGTAAGCTAGGGGGGCACGAATGGCAATAGCTTGTCAGGATTGACTATGAGAGATTTAAAAAGTATCACCCGGTCTACTGTAGAGCAGTGGTTAACCGAAATTGAAGCGTTGAATGTGTCAGGAAGTTTACCGACTTATATCCCTAAGTTAGCCAAGGTTGATCCGCAAAACAGGGGGATTTATATTCAAAGTTTGCATGATCCAGGGGATGGATGGGGGGAACATGATGTACCGTTGATGAGTGTGATTAAGCCCTTTGTTTTGCTGTATTGTTTAGAACAGTTAGGAACCGAGAAAATTAAGGGCATTGTCGGTAATTGCCCCTCAGATTACCCATATAACTCGGTCGAACAGTTACAAGTAGATAAGGGATTTCCCCGCAATCCGATGATCAATAGTGGGGCGATCGCCCTCTGTTCCCATTTGCCCGGATCTACCAGTATAGAAAAATTTGAAAGATTCCGTAATTGGCTCAATGATTATGGTCAAACTGAGTTATTTGTAGATCGGCAACTTTTAGCGTCTGTAGAATCTTTACCGAATCAAATCAATCAGAATTTAACCCAAATCCTGGCACAATCGGGTTATTTAGGCAGTCCTGAATCAGTTGCATTAGATACTTATCAAAAGGTGTGTTGTTTATCATCCAGTCTTGAATATTTGGTTCAATTGGGACTAGGATTGGTTAATCCCCAAGGTAAAATCAAGTCAGAGCATCAATTCTGGGTGACGGAGTTAATGCAAACCTGTGGATTATATGAATATTCAGCAGAATTTGCCTCTTTAGTGGGATTACCGACAAAGTCAGGAGTGAGTGGAGTATTATTATCCTTAGTTCCCCAGCAGGGGGCGATCGCCACTTATAGCCCCCTTCTTGATTCTATGGGAAATTCTGTTGTGGGCATGGCATTATTAAAACGAATAGCCACTTATTTGCACGATTAAAACCCTAAACTCTAGCCAAAAATTTTCCTCTTTTTCTAATATTTCTCTCCTAAAGAACTCCAAAGTTGAGCTTCTGTCGGAATCATACGTTCTGTCGATGGCATGTGGAGAGAAATTGGAGTCTGTTTCTCTGCTAAAGAACTCCAGAGTTGAGCTTCTGTGGGTATCAGAGTCGTTGTTACTGAAAGATCTGAAAATAAAGCAATGGGGATAAATCCCAGCACAAAAGATCCGAAAATGATTGCCAGAACCATTTCTGAGCGACTTCCAGAGTGATTTTTTAAATAGACATTAACAGGGTGATATTCATGAACGCTCATGGTTCAACTCCTAGGTAAACTCTCGTCAACCTCACTGTAGCGCTGTTCAATCCCCTTACAGAAAAACAGAAAAAAACTGTAACCTAAGTTACTAAAACTTTACTACCAGCGCAATTTTCGCATAGAAATTATCGATAAAAGACATATCATAATTCTCTCTTCTATCAAGTAAAAACTTGAAGGCTTAGAGACTAAACAATACAAGCTATGGCTAGAGTGCGAAGTGCGATAAAAATTCCATAAAATCTCTTGTTTGCTCCCTCTACCTCCTCATCACAGTGCAACGTTCTGTATGACGTTTTTCTCTAACGGTAGCTCAATAATTAAGTCAGTTCCCTCTCCTGGAATAGAATGACATCTCAATTTTCCTCTACAGTGATCCACAATAATAGAATAATTGATAGACAAGCCCAAACCCGTTCCACTACCAACAGGTTTTGTTGTAAAAAAGGGATCGAATATCTTAGCCTTAACTTCCTCGCTCATCCCACAACCATTATCCGAAATTGTAATTTTGACTGAAGAGCAATCGCTATATTCTGTTTTTAACACAATTTGAGGATTTTTTGGATTTCCTGCATCCAATCTCAACTCATCTAAAGCATCAATTGCATTATTAATCGCATTCAAAAACACCTGATTTAATTCCCCTGGATCGCAAGTTACTAAAGGCAAATCTCCATATTTTTTAATCACCTGAATATCTCTTATCGAACTGATTTTTTCTTGAATATTTCCTTGAATTCTATGTTGTACAACTAATAAGGTCGCTTCTAGATTTTCATGGATATTCACCACCTTGATTCCTGATTGATCTAAGCGAGAAAACGTTCGCAAACCTCGAACAATTGCACTAATTCGTTCGGCTCCTGATTTAATTGATGTTAATAAATCCTGGAAATCTTGAACCAAAAAATCAAAGTCTATATCCTCTAGAGTATCAGCAATACTTTCAGGGGGATCGGGATATGCCTCTTTATAGAGATCGAGCAAATACAATAAGTCATCTACATAATGAATGGCCGGTTCAATATTAGCATAAATAAAATTCACTGGATTATTAAACTCATGGGCAATACCCGCCACCATTTGACCTAAACCAGACATTTTTTCGGATTGAATCAATTGGGATTGCGTGAAGTAAAGTTTTTGCAGAGTCTCTTCCAATTGTTCGACTTTTATTTTGAAAGCCTCATCTCTATCTTTTAATGTTTTAGCCATCCGATTAAAGGCTTTAGCCAACCGATCTAATTCATCATTATAAAGGACAGGCAACTTAATCCATAAGTTATCATTGGCCAGTTTTTCAGTCGCTTGAGTGACTGAATTAATCCGAGCAACCATTAATCCAGAGAGGATATAACCCACAATAATTGCAACCACCGATCCCACAACAGAAAACACAACCAGTCCAATTAAAAAATTCTGTTTTGCATTTTCTAAAGCATGTAGAGAAGAAATCACAACCAATTGCAATTGGGACTGATTAATTTCAAAGATCGGAACAGTTTTTCCTAAGTAAGAGCGATCTCCAAGCTTAATCTCTGATTCTGAGAAAGTATTCTGGGGAGTTTCTGGAGGAGGTAACCAGGAAAATTTTTCCGCTTCAGGTAAACTAGAAGCGACTATTTTATTGTCTTTAAATATGATAATTGATGTATTTGTTTTCTGGGAAATTTCACTCAGAAATTTAGCATTTATAACCCGCCCAATAATCACACCACCAACAACTCCCTGATTCGATTTAATGGGTGCAGTGGCAATTAAAACAGAGGAGGAAAAAGTATTATTGTTTTTTGCATCTACTATCGTAGAAAAGCTCACTCCATTCATAACTTGTGAAAGAGCAATTTCATGATCAATCTCAGAGTTTCTAATCCTATTTAGTTTCAAATCAACCAATAATCCATCTTGAATATCAATGACTTGAACCAGATCGAGTTCCAACAAAAGCTTTAAGGGCAATAAACGTTGTAACAATATGATTTCGTTGGTATTTTCCAATCCTTCGAGAATATTTTCTGATTCAACTGTCACTGTGGCATTTAAACGCAGTGTTTCAGTTTTATTTTGGAATTGTTGTACAACTAAAGCTGCTACACTTTCAACTTCTCTGAGTTGCCGTCTCTCTAAGTGTCTTAAAAAGTAATAACCAATGCTAACTGTCCCCAAAAGCCATAGTCCTAAGAACACAAAAGCAAATGGAATACTGATTTTTTGTTGTAATGCTAACTTTGAGTAGATTCTACACAGTACAGTTTTGACCCAAAAGTTAAAGGGGGGTTTCACTGGCAATCATTGAATACAGCAGTTTCCGCTTTTAGGAGGTACATTAAAGCCTTTTGTTCTGGGGAACAGGACAGGGGAAACAGGGAACGCAAGTTTAGTCATTTATTGATGCACGAGATGGTTACACTGTACTCCCCTTATAGCGCGAAGCGCTGTAAGGGGAGTAGGAAGGTTCGATCGTTACTATAAGGATCAGTGTAGCACTATTTCTACTGCTTTGCTAAAATCAAGAGCTAACTGTATAGATTAAGACTCAGGTTTGAATAAAGTATAGCCATTCGACTCCAGTATACTTTGTGCTTCTGGAGTGGCGATAAAATTAATGAAATCTTCAGTTGTTGGTTTAACTGAAGTAGACACAACAATGCCAATTGTTTGAACCATCTTATATTGGTCATTCTGAATGTTCTCTGCGGTAGGAGCTATTCCATCTAGAGTAAGAATCTGTACTGAAAAGTCCTGGATTTTCTCGGAGTAGGCGATCGCCCCAATGCTATAAGGAGTTATACTGACTGCGTCCCCAATATCATCATCATCTTCAAATAAAATCGCTTGGGGAGTAATCTTTAGGTCTTGCCCTAAATAATGTTCTCGTAAAAGTGCTTTTTCTGTTTCATCTTCGGGTAGGTCAAGGATGACAATTTCACCATCAATACCTCCCACTTCTTTCCAGTTTGTAATCCCACCACTGAAGATCTCTTGAACCGCATTACGGTTTAAGTTTTGGACTCCTTTAACTTGTTCATTAACAATTAAGACTAAGGCATTGCGAACTAACGGTATATACTGCAAATTTTCTATTTTTTCTGTTGCACTCAGAGGTCTACTGATTGCCCCAATATCGAGAATATTATCTCGTACTCCACTTAACCCTCCACCACTTTGGCTACTGGGCAGGAAGACAATCTCAACATTCTTTCGATCGTAAGCATCTGCCAACAGTTCTAATATGGGATAAGCTTCTGACGATCCGCCAATTGTGATAGTACTCTGGGAAGATGAAGAGCGATCGCCAGCGGTACAGCCGATCAACATGGCTCCGGCTAAGAGTCCGATCCCTCCTATCTTGGCATTCTTTCGTTTCATCCGATACCTCCTTTGGTCTAACTAACGACTATACGTTATATCACTCCTCTAGCGGTAGTTCAATGATAAACTCAGTTCCTACTCCTGGAGTAGAATGACACTTCAAGGTTCCTCCACAGCGATCGACGATGATGGAATAACTAATTGATAATCCCAAACCCGTTCCACTTCCGATGGGTTTGGTGGTAAAAAAAGGATCGAAGATTTTATTCTGAACTTCTTCACTTATACCACAACCATTATCCGAAATTGTGATTTGAACTGACGAGCGATCGGTGCACTCTATTTTGAACGAAATTTGAGGAATTTTAGAATTCGTTCTATCCGATCTTAGCTCATCCAAAGCATCAATCGCATTAGTAACTAAGTTCAAAAACACCTGATTTAATTGCCCTGGATTGCAGGTTAACCAGGGCGATCTTTTATAGTCTTTTGTGATTTTTATTTCTCTTTTAGGAATAGTTCCTGCTTGTCCGGTCTCGCGAATTTTATGTTGCAAAATTAACAACGTTGAGTCTAGATTTTCATTGATATTTATTAACTTAACCCCAACTTCATCTAACCGAGAAAACGTTCGCAAACTTCTGACAATTGTAGTAATTCGTTCTGCTCCAGATTTAATTGAACTTAATAAATTGCGAAAATCTTCGACTAAAAAATCAAGGTCTATATCCAATTGAATTTCGGACATAGTCTGACTCGATTGGGGACATTCTTGTTGATAGACACTTATTATGCTAAGTAAATCCTCTACATAATCAAGAGCGGGTTGAATATTGGCAGAAATAAAATTTACTGGATTATTAAATTCATGGGCTATTCCAGCGATCATTTGCCCTAAACTAGACATTTTCTCCGATTGAATCAGTTGAGCTTGAGTCAAGTGAAGTTCTTGCAATGTTTCTTCCAATTGCTCTACTTTGGCTTTTAATTTGTTGTCCATATTTTCCTCTTTTTCTTGTAATTTATTAGACATGACATTAAAAGCATGAGCCAATCGATCTAACTCATCATTATAATAGACAGGCAACTGAAACCATAAGTTCTGATAGGCAATTTTTTGAGTTACTTCAGTCATGAAAGTAATCCGAAAAACTATTAATTTAGAGACAAAATAACCCACAATTATTGCGACAGTCAATCCCACCAACGAAAACAAAAATAGACGAATCAAAAAAACTTTTTGGGTCTTTTCTAGACCCTCTAGAGAAGAAATGATAACTAATTGCAATTGAGACTGATAAATTCCTGGGAGAGTAACCGTTGTTCCTAAATAAGCGCGATTGCCAATTTTTACGATCGATTCCTCAAAATTACTCAGGGAATTTTGAGGCGGTGGTAACCAGAAACATTTCTCAAATTCAGGCAAACTCGAAGCAATAATTTTATCCTTTTGGAAGGCAACTATTGAGACATTGTTTTTTTGTGCTATTTCACTCAGGAAATCAGAGTTTATAATGCGCCCAAGAATTATCCCACCAATAATCCCTTGATTTGACTTGATAGGTGCGGTTCCAATCAAAACTGCTGATGGCATATGATTGCTCTTGCTCTTGTCTTCTGCACTGACTATTGTGGACAAACTTACTCCATTTATGACTTGTGAAATGGCAACTTCATTATTGACTTTAGAGTTGCTAATACTATTGATCTTGAAGTCGATCAAGATTTTTTTTTGAATGTCGATTGCTTGAATCAGATCGACTTTTAATAAAAATTTTAAGGGCAGTAAATGTTGTAGCAACGTATTTTTATTCAAGTTTTCTATTCCTTTACGAAGGGTTTCTGCTTCAACAATAAGCCTGGCTTCTACACGTAATGCTTCGATTTCATCTTGGAATTGCTTTAGCATCAATCCTGACATACCTTCTAGTTCTATGAGTTGCCTTCTCTCCAAGTAGTTTAAAAAGTAATAACCAATACTAACTGTGCCTAAAATCCATAGCCCTAAAAAGGTAAAAATAAATGGAACACTGATTTTTTGTTGTAATGGAAATTTTGAGTAAGTTCTAACAAACAAATTTTTTCTCAAAAATCTAGAGGCAGTTTTACGAGAGTTCATTAAAGAATGGTATATACAGAGTGTTGATGTAGTTATAGTCACGAGTATAGCATAACCAATCTTTACTCTGCTATGAACTACACTAATAGATTTGTAAACCTAAACTTAACAGTTAAACCTTCGGACTCATGGGAGTGTCAAGTTATGAATCATTTTGTTAAGGTTCACTACCTTTGATGGGATCTTGTGTCAAACCGGTGAGTTATAGGTTTAAAGTAGGTATGATTATAAAGAAATCCTTAAGGAGGCATCATTATGACTCCCCATCTGCTACGTCAGCTATGGTCACTGATTGAAACAACTCAGCCTCAACGGTTATTGAGACTCGATGACCCGAGTCTGGTACAATGGCTATTGGGTAATATGGCTCAAGAGCGATCGCTCAATGGAGAAGAAGCCGATCTCCTCTCTCACTATATAGAATCCCGTTGTGCCCTGATTCGGGATTTAGCTCAAGAGCGCCTGTCGCCCGAACTCTTGCCATAAGGAATAGCTCAAAGTCCCACTTTAACACGGTTCTCCTGGTGACAGCGCCTCAATAATCGGGCAGAACTTGGGCTGGCGATGAAATGGCGATCGCCTGAAGAGGTGTTCTAGAACACGCAAAAATTTCTCCTGCTGATACCAAATCTAGCAGATGCTGCTAATATCTTAAAGATAAAATTTAAGAAAACTTGAAGCCACTCTAAGCAAAGTGGCTGCTTCAAGATGACTATCTATCAGTGAGGAGAAACCCTTTACATATGGCTAAGTGGCAATCTTTATTAATGTCGGTTCTATTGCTAGCTCTCCCCTTGGCAGCTTGCGCCCCTCCCCCGTCTGATAACGCCGATGGAGGAGGAGATGGAGAGTCTTCAGACTCGGCTTCCCAAAGTCGTTTGGATGTCGTGAAAAATCGCGGAACCCTAATCTGTGGGGTAGATGGTGGCATTCCTGGATTTAGCTTTGTGGATGAAACCGGAGAATATTCAGGAATTGATGTGGATGTTTGTAAGGCTGTAGCTGCCGCTGTCTTGGGCGATTCAGATGCAGTAGAATATCGGAACCTTGATTCGACAGAACGCTTTACTGCCCTGGCGGGTGGTGAAGTGGATATGCTCTCTCGAAACACGACTTGGACAACGAGTCGAGATACGACTGTCGGTCTAGAATTTGCACCAACCACATTCTATGATGGACAAGGCATGATGGTGCGTCAAGATAGTGGTATCACGTCCCTGGAAGATTTTGAAGGTAAAGCCGTTTGCGTAGAAGCGGGAACCACCACCGAGCTTAATTTAACCGATAATATGCGGGAAGCAGGAGTTACCTTTGAAACAGTAACCTTCCAACAGGCTGACCCAGCTTATGCCGCCTATGCAGAAGAACGCTGCGAAGGAATGACTTCAGATAAATCGCAGTTGATTGCTCGTCGCAGTACCTTACCGAATCCAGAGGAACATATCCTGTTGGAGGTCACCATGTCCAAAGAACCCCTCGGCCCCTTAACCCTTAATAATGATTCTACCTGGTTTGATGTGGTTAAATGGGTAACCTACGGTTTGATTGAAGCAGAAGAGTTGGGAATTACTCAAGCCAATGTCGAACAAAGTAAAGGAAGTGAAGACCCCACCATCCGCCGTTTCTTGGGCGTTGAAGGTGATTTGGGGACAGGCTTAGAACTCGATAATGATTTCATGGTTAATGTGATTTCCTCAGTCGGAAACTACGGTGAAGTTTACGAGCGCAATTTGGGTAAGGAATCTCAATTTCAGTTAGATCGAGGTCAAAATGACCTCTGGAATCGTGGAGGATTGCTCTATTCTCCTCCTTTCCGATAAATTTAGTTATCTGTAAACAGTTAGCCGTCACCCGTGATGCGATCATGGGTGACGAGTCTTGAGTTCTCCCATTTAATCTGTTCTTGTTATGACCTCGGCAAATGAGCATACGATTCCTTTGTGGCGTGATGATCGATTTTGGCGAGTCGCGCTGCAAGTTTTGGCGATCGCGATCGTTATTTCTGTTATTAGTCTATTAACCTATAATGTCTCCAATAACCTCCAACGAGCGGGCATAGAGTTTGGGTTTGATTTTTTGGATACCCAAGCTTCCTTTGCCATTGGAGAAAGTATTATTCCTTACGATCCAGCCAGAGACAGCTATGGCCGGGTTTTGTTAGCTGGCTTGGTGAATACCCTACGGATCATTATTTCTGGCATTATCCTCACCACATTGGTGGGAATTGCGGTGGGAGTTGCCAGTTTTTCTAATAATTGGTTACTGCGAAAGGGAAGCGAAGTTTATGTGGAGTTGATCCGCAATGTGCCTCTGCTCTTACAGTTGTTTTTTTGGTATCGGGCCGTTTTTTCTAAGTTTCCCAAACCCACGGAGCGTATAGAGGTGATGGGACTCGCTTTTTTGAGTAACCGAGGGGTGTTTCTCCCTTGGCCAAAAGTGGGTTGGTCTCTAGCGATGTGGTGCAGTGTGTTGATTGGATTGGCGATCGCCGCGGTTATCCTGTGGAAAATACGGATTAAGTCCATGGTGGAACGGGGAAGTTCTGGAAAACCCCAGTTAACGGCCTTGTGGATTATTGGTATTGTTGCCCTGCTAATTATTACAGTAGCCTTTGCATGGGAAAAACCGACGGAAATTGAACTCGGTCAGATTACCGGAGGGTTGCGCCTGACTGGGGAATTCGCCGCCTTGCTAACGGGCTTAGTTTTGTATACGGCTGCCTTCATTGCCGAAATTGTCCGAGCTGGGATTCAAGCTGTAGCCAAAGGCCAGTGGGAAGCCGCCCGAGCCCTGGGTTTACAGTCGGGTTTAATGATGCGTTTGGTTGTATTTCCCCAAGCTCTACGAGTGATTATTCCCCCCTTGAGCAGTCAGTACATGAACTTGGCTAAAAACTCCAGTTTGGGAGCGGCGATCGCCTACGCGGAAATCTACAATGTAGCAAATACCACCTATAACCAAAGCGGGCGACCCGTAGAAGTGATGCTCATTATCATGGTCACTTATTTGCTGATGAATTTGATCATTTCTTTAGGAATGAACCAAATTAACCGCGTGGTGCAACTACAAGAAAGGTAATTTGGGGATAGGGAGAGCGACGATTGCCACAACATAAAGCAGGAAGAAATCAAAAATTAATTATCCATTAACATGACTTCTGTACCTAGTAACTTAACCGATATGGCACCGCCACCGGAGATGCGCGATACTCCGGTGAACTGGATTAAAAATAATTTGCTTAGTCCCTGGTATAACGGTTTAATCACTTTCATTATTTTAGGGGGATTAATCGCCCTAGGTTATAATTTTCTCTCCTGGTCATTCACCGATGCTCAATGGGATGTGATCCCGCGAAATCTCCACCTATTGATGGTCGGTCGTTATCCCAGTGAAGAGTATTGGCGCTTATGGATTTTAGTCGCTCTAATTAGTGTTTTTTCTGGCTTATCTTGGGGAGTTATTGCCCGATCGCTCGCCCTATTTAGCCGTAATATTCTCATCGGCTTAGGAATCGCTGCCCTAGGATGCACGATCGCTCCGACTCCCATTGTCTATCGTGCCTTATTAGTAGGATGTTTGGTGGCGATCGCCGGTAGCGCTTGGATCGGCCAACAAGTCGGAAATGTTCAACCGGCTCTCGGAAAATGGGTTTCCTTTGGCTGGTTTGGCGTATTTTTAATCGGACTGTGGCTCATTGGTGGAGGACTGGGTTTAACCCCTGTCGGAACCAATGAATGGCAAGGCTTATTGCTCACCGTTCTCATGGCTATTGTCGGTATTACCTTAAGTTTTCCCATCGGTTTGATTGCTGCTTTAGGAAGACGTAGCTCCTTACCCGTGGTCAAAGCCCTCAGTATTGCTTATATTGAAATCATTCGGGGTGTTCCCCTGATTACCATTTTATTTATGGGCCAGGTCATGATTCCCCTATTTCTGCCCGAAGGAATGCGTCCCGATCGGGTGATTCGGGCGATCGTCGGCTTAACCTTGTTTAGCTCCGCTTACTTAGCGGAAAATGTGCGAGGAGGTCTACAAGCGATTCCCAAAGGACAGGCAGAAGCCTCGCGGGCCCTAGGTTTAAGTACCCCTTTAACCTTGATTCTAATTGTTCTCCCCCAAGCCCTGAAAGCTGTGATTCCAGCTATGGTGGGTCAATTTATTAGCCTATTTCAGGATACGACCCTGTTGGCGATTACCGGCTTGGTAGAATTATTAGGAATTAGTAACTCGATTTTAGCGAACCCCAAATTTCTGGGGCGCTTTTCAGAGGTATATCTATTTATTGGAGTCCTCTTTTGGGTGTTCTGTTATACCATGTCGGCTGCCAGTCGATGGGTAGAAAATAAACTGAATACAGAACACCGCTAATAAATCGATCGTGTTGTAGGGGCGGGTTATCCCAAAGCTAGAAAACCCATAGAGAACCTCACTAAACCCGCCCCATTCCCTATTCCCTATCCCCCATTCCCTATTCCCTATTCCCTATTCCCATGACCCATTCCGATCCTCTCATTAAATCTCAAGATAATCCAACTCCTGTGGACACCGAACCCGCTATCATTGCCCAAGAGGTTCATAAGTGGTATGCCAGTAATAAATTTCATGTCCTGCGAGGGGTGAGCTTAGACGTTCAAAAAGGTGAAGTGGTCGTTGTTATGGGGCCGAGTGGTTCCGGGAAATCGACGTTTATCCGCACCTTTAACGCTCTGGAAGAGTATCAAAAGGGAAAAATTATTATTGATGGCATTGAATTATCCCACGATTTAAAGAATATTGATGCGGTGCGGCGTGAAGTGGGAATGGTGTTTCAACAGTTCAATTTATTCCCCCATTTAACGGTTTTGCAAAATGTAACCTTAGCACCGATTTGGGTACGGCGTTGGAAGAAGGAAAAAGCCGAAGAAATTGCTCTACAGCTCTTAGAAAAAGTAGGAATTTTAGAGCAGGCAAAGAAATTCCCCGGACAGTTATCGGGAGGACAACAGCAACGGGTGGCGATCGCCCGCGCTCTGGCGATGCAACCGAAAATCATGCTCTTTGATGAACCCACTTCAGCCCTCGATCCAGAAATGGTACGCGAGGTACTCGATACGATGCGATCGCTCGCTCAAAGCGGCATGACCATGGTTTGTGTTACCCATGAAGTAGGGTTTGCCCGTGAAGTTGCGGATCGAGTGGTGTTAATGGCTGATGGGGTCTTAGTGGAGGAAGCAACCCCTGATGAATTTTTTAACAACCCCAAGGAGGAACGAACACAGAAATTCTTATCTCAGATTCTATAACTTCTTTCCCTATCGAGGACAAACGAGAACACCATTGGCATTCTCAACAATGGAACCCTCAACATCGTTGATGTAAATGGTATTTCCAGTTAACACTCGTACAAGCCTGGGTTTTTCTTGCAAACATTCACCAAGGGTTTCCGCCCAGCGAATCAGTTCGCTCGTATCACTGGTGACTCCAAAAGCATCTGTGATTGGGGTATTAGAGCTAATGCTGGTATCTTGGAAAATTGCAGTTTCAATGGGTAAGCTGAACCGCAAGGGCAATACTTTGCCGGTCGGTGATGTAGTTACATATTCTCTAGGGCCAACATATTTGCCACCGTAGAGTTCTTGGAAAGCCGTTTTCCGATAGTAGTCTACCTGAATGCTGGGGATACGATCTTGGGCTTTAAGAGCTAAGGGAGAAGCGACAATAGCTACAGTCGCTAAGACTGAAGCGGCAACTATCTTGAGAACATTCTTCATGATTTCCACCTTTAATCGAGTGAATTCAAGGGTAAGGCATCAAAGGTCAACTGTTTCGGTCAGTCTGCATAGACTTAGACCTTAGATAGATTAAGCACGATTCTACTATAGCAGAGAGAATAAAAACTGGGATTTTCACTTAGGTAGAGATTCGGGCAGGGGAGCGCTCTCAGGTGGGGATTGATTCAGATATTGAGACATTACCCAGTATCCAGCATAGGCAGGAATCATCAGGGCGAGGAGGAAGGCAAGGGTGGCAAACCAAATTTTAGAGTTACCGGACGATCCATAGTGACATCGATAGGGGTCAAAGGAGAGGGTTTCTGGGCGAATTTTCTGTCGAGCTGCGATCGCTCGCCGAAATCTGACTCGGCGATCGTCAAGTTTTTCTAACAAAATCCAACCGGCTTGGGATTCTTCACGACAAAGTTGATGCAATATAGTCGGATTGCGAAATAAATCACTATTGGCTCGCACAATCTTGAATTCCCATCCGCGTGCTTTGGCTGAACCATTCTGATTCCCTTGTCCTTCTGTACCAAAGTGTTCTTTGGGTTCGTAATGGGTCAAAACTTCTTCCTCCTCCTCATTCCGTTTCTGGATTTCGATATAACTGCGATGAATACTATTGCCCATCATCAGCAATTGACATCCCAAGCTACTGAAAAATAAACTACTAATGACTAATTCGAGCATATAGTGCTTCGCGGGCTAATGGGTAAGAGGTAATGGGTAAATCCATTTGTCCTTAAAAGTCTCCATTTTTAAGGCTTAAGAGGAATCGCGATTAACGAGATAACCTTCAATTAATATATCGCTGTCTAAAGATTGATACTGAATATCAGTTAGATTTAGAGCTTCAGTCATTTGGGTTAATCTTAAATCGCCCACGGGAGAAGGAGCGCGATCGCCCCCAATAATTTTGGGTGCAATAAAAGCATAAACTTTCTGCACCATTCCAGAAGCGATCGCCTGCGCTCCCAATTGTCCTCCACATTCCCATAACACCGATAAAAATCCCCGTTGATATCCATATTCCATGACAGCTCTGGGAGTCAGTTGGGGAAATTCCACCACTTCAACCCCCCGGTTGCCCAGCTCCGTCTGCAATTGGGGGTTAGCGCCTTGCTCCGTTAACACCACGGTTGGTGCAACCAACTCCCACAATTGCGCCGATCGGGGTAAATTCAAAGAACGACTCATCACCATCCGCACCGGGTTGCGATCCACGGCTCCATGGGTGGTTAATTGGGGATTATCTTTTCTTACTGTATTCCCCCCCACAATCACTGCATCACAAGTCCCTCGCAACTGATGGACCCAACGCCTAGAGACTTCCCCAGTGACCCATTGGCTATGACCTGTGGTTGTAGCGATTTTTCCGTCTAATGTCATAGCATATTTAAAAATACCCCAAGGGAGTTGATGGCGGATACGATGAATAAATGCTTCATTAAGCTGCTGACACGCTTTTTCTTCTACCCCCACCTTAACCTCGATTCCCGCGTCTCTGAGCCGTTGAATACCTCCACCAGATACCCTCGGATCGGGGTCTACCATCCCCACCACCACTCGCTTTACTCCTGCGGCAATTAGAGCTTCTGTACAAGGAGGAGTGCGACCATAATGATTACAAGGCTCTAAATTCACATAGACGGTTGCTCCCCAGGCGCGATCGCCCGCCTCTTGTAGGGCAAATACTTCAGCATGGCTAGCTCCAGCGCGAGGATGGAAACCTTCCCCCACAATTTGGTTGTCCGCCACCACTATCGCCCCCACAAGGGGATTTGGAGCGGTTCGGCCAAGGGCTTGGAGGGCTAATTCGATGCACCGATGAATGTAAGGAGAATCTACCTCTGAGTGAGATTCAGTCGAGGAATCAATCAAGGCTGTAATCGGATAGTTTATACCTTTGAGCAAGAAGTCTGGCTGATTCTAGCATAAATTGATGTCGGGATTACAAAGAAGAGAGTCGGGGAGTGAACAACTACGAGGTTTTTAATTTACTAAATCTCTAAATAGTGATACAATTTTGATTAAGCGTGAATGAAGGAGAGTTGGATGCTATTTCGTCAATTATTCGATCCAGAAACCAGCACGTATACTTATCTATTAGCCGATCTGAAGACTCAAGAAGCCCTCTTGGTCGATCCGGTGCTAGAGCAAGTGGATCGTGACCTGAAACTGTTGCAGGAGTTAGGGTTAAGTCTCTGCTATTGTCTAGAAACCCATATTCATGCTGACCATATTACCGGGAGCGGCCAGCTTCGGGAAGTGACCGGTTGTACATCCCTAGTTCCTCAACAGGCTGGAGTCCCCTGTGCTGATCGCTTTATGACTGATGGGGAATTATTACAAGTTGGAGGAATTGAGATTCAGGCGATCGCCACTCCAGGTCATACCGATAGCCACATGGCCTATCTAGTGAATGGACACAAATTGCTTACGGGTGATTCTCTGCTCATTCGAGGATGTGGTCGTACAGACTTCCAAAGCGGCGATCCAGGTCTGCTCTATGATGCCATTACTCAACGGTTATTTACGCTTCCCAACTCTACAGAAGTCTATCCCGGTCATGATTATAAAGGCTGCACGGTTTCTACCATTGGCGAAGAAAAACAATTCAATCCTCGTTTAGCCGATCACACTCGTGAGAGTTTTATTGCCCTCATGCAAAGTTTAAATTTACCCAACCCGAAAAAAATTGCCGAAGCAGTTCCTGCAAATCAAAGATGCGGGAAAGTGCCGGCCGTAGCTTAATGAAGTCTCTATCTAATCATTTCCTGAGTCAAATTTAATCAACTATGGTTACCCATCAAAATCTGCAAGATAAACTACAAACCATCGACAGTTCTTCGGTACAAGAGTTGTGGGAAAAAGATCGGATTCAGTTCATTGATGTGCGCGAACCCAGTGAATATGCTGGCGAGCGCATTTCAGGGGCTATTTCTCGACCCTTATCTCGTTTTAATCCGGATGATTTTCTCCCCGATCGCACCAAACCCTTCATTCTCTATTGCCAAACCGGAAATCGTTCAGTCACGGCTGCCCAAAAGCTCTTTCTAGCGGGATTTGAAGAGGTAACTCACCTAGGAGGAGGATTAGAGGAATGGAAACAACAGGGATATCCGACTCATGTTAATCCCAAGGCTCCGATTAGCCTTATGCGTCAGGTACAAATTGTGGCCGGTTCTTTGGTCTTAACTGGAACTTTATTGGGTGTATTTGTGGCTCCTGGTTTCTTGTTTTTGAGTGGTTTTGTGGGAGCCGGATTGATGTTTGCTGGAATTAGTAATACCTGTATGATGGCTCGGTTATTGGCAAAATTGCCTTACAATAGAATTCTGTAAGAAGTCCGGTAATAGGCACTCTAGCAATAGTCTATAAAGTTAGTACATTACTATTCATTTTTTGCTCACTTATGCCAGGGATCTAATCAGCGAGTTTAGAGTGACTTTCTCTCTCTGCTGGTAGAGGGGGAATCAGTAAAGAGTCAGGAGCAATGAGGAAAATCAGATGGTAGTGAATCTGGTGGGACATGCTTTGGCCGTTTGTATGGGCTTGAGTTTGGGTTTAATTGGTGGTGGCGGTTCAGTATTAGCTCTGCCAGTGTTAATGTATGTGATGGGGGTAGAGACGAAATCAGCGATCGCCATGACGTTAGCGATTGTCGGTAGCGTCAGTCTTATTGGAGTCATCTCCCATTGGCGATCGGGTCATGTGAACCTGAAAGCAGCAGGAATGTTTGCACCTCCAGCTATGGTGGGTTCCTATCTAGGTGCTAAAATTGCGACTCAACCCATGGTTAGTCCCACGATACAACTGATGGGTTTTGTCGCGATGATGGTGACGGCCAGTATTTTAATGATTCAGAAGAGTCGCACGCAAAAGAGTGAAGAGACACTGAAAGCTCGCCAAGTTTCAGGAGTTTGGCAGAGGTTTATACTCATTCCCTTAGCTGGCTTCAGTGTAGGATTAGTGACCGGATTTGTGGGGATTGGCGGTGGTTTTTTGGTCATTCCAGCGTTGGTGTTATTGATTCAGATTCCCATGAAAGAGGCGATCGGGACATCTCTGTTGGTGATTTCGTTTCAATCTGGAACCGGGTTTTGGGGATATCTGAGCAGTCAGATCCCGATTAATTTACCTTTGGTGTTTTCCTTTATTATTGCTGCGAGTACAGGAATTATTTTGGGGTCATACTTAACTCAGTTTGTGCCTGGAAAGCAACTAGAGAAAGGTTTTGGCTATTTTCTGCTGGCGATCGCCGTTTTCATCGTGGTCAAATCCTAATCCGATCTGCACTCACACTTGAGTTTTCAAAGCCTGCGATCGCTCCAACTGTTGCACATCAATCAAAGGCAACACAATTTCCACCGTTGTTCCCTGTCCATCTCCCTCACTATACAGAGCAATCTTACCGTCCATCATCTCAATCAAATTCCGAGAAATCGCCAATCCTAAACCCGTCCCTTCAAACTTACGAGTCCGAGTTCCATCAGCCATGACAAACGGTTGAAACAGCTTGGATTGAGCAGAAGGATCGATTCCAATTCCCGTATCTTTGATCGCAATCCTCACCTGCGATCGGGTCAAATTATTGCCGTTAGAGTTTGACTCCACTTTGATCGTAATTCCTCCCTCTTCAGTAAATTTAACTGAATTGCCAATAATATTCATGAAAACTTGCTTCAGTTTATCTGCATCAGCAGCGATCGGAATTGAGCTAGGAATACTTTCATAAATTAAAGATAAGCCTTTCGATTGTATAGGAGCCGATTCAATATCAATCACCTCTTTAAGAATCTGATTTAAATCCACTGGGGCTAACTCTAGAGACAGTTTACCTGCTTCAATTTTAGATAAATCCAAAATATCATTAATAATCGAGAGTAAATGGAGGGCAGCATTATCCACTTGTTCCAAAAATTCAAATTCTTCTTCCTTATCATCACAGAACCCATCTTTAACCAAGCGAACCGAGCCAATAATCGCATTGAGGGGAGTTCTTAATTCATGGGAAATACTGGTTAAAAACTCACTTTTAAGCTGATTAGAACTTTTGGCTTCTTGCCAAGCAACTTCCAACTCTTCAGCCCAACTGGTTAACCGAGCCACCATACTATTGAGGGCTTTAGCCAGTTGATTAAATTCATGAATTTTAAATTTCTGGGGAATGGCTTCCGGGGAAACACTGCATTCAAAACTTTGGGCATATTTTCCTAGTTGTTCAACTGGAGTAACTAAAGAGCGAGATAAAATTAATGTTGCAATTAAATTAGCTGCAATTAATCCCAAAACTAAATTAATTAACGTTTGCCGAATTTCCTGAAGACCATAGAGAGCGTGTTCAAGGGGGGTGACCGCTAAAACAACCCATTTACCATTGGTTGAGCCAGTTGTCGTTGGATTAGGGATAGCTGTATATCCAGCAATCACTTCTCGACGACTTTGATCGAATCCAGGTAAGTGGAGAAAATCACTTTTTCCTCCTGTAGCCGATCGGATAATAGATTCTAATCTAGATTTAAGATTTTTGTTTTTTTGCTCACTAATATTAGTCCCAATTCGAGTGGGATCGATATGAGCAATGATTGTTCCTTCTTCATTAATGATTACTGTATAGCCGGATAAGGATTTTCGATCTTGATTTTGTTGGAGGGGAACAGTCGCTTCAATAACTAGATTAGATTGGGGTTGTCCAGAAGGATCGTAAACTGGCGCATTAATTAAAAAATGGAGTCGATCTTTACCATAATTATAGAAAGCAGATGGTAGAGCTTCTAAGAGTAACTTAACTTCTACATGAGTCGAAAATTGTTCATAGGGTTTTTGAGCGATTTTTTCAGGGTCTAAGTTTGGCGTTCGCGAAGCGGTGCGGAGCATTATCGTATCTCCTTCACAGGTACTATAAATTACCTCCCCCTGGGTTGGCTTGTGTAGTTGTAAACACATCACAGAATTAGAAAACCGCTGACTTAGCTCGTTGAGATAGGGATCTATTTTGGACAAGTCCCCTAATTGCAAAATTCCACTTTCACTGGCCGTTTTCACTTGATCGGTCAGAGCCTTGATACTTAGATCGAGGCGATCGCCTTTTTCAATGGCACTTTCAATAATATTATACCGAGCCGTTTCTAATAAACTCGAACGCGCTTTACGGTAGGTGGCATATTGAAGTAAAAGTAAAACGGGAATCGTCATCAGCAAAATCCGTCCCATGAGAATGCGACGAAAAGAGGTTTCAGTGGATTGGAGCAAACGGAAGAACTTCAACATACCCTAATATGGCAAAGGATTGCACAGTAGGAGCATCACTAGGATAACTCGTAGATTGGGACACAATTAATTAAAATGGAGGTTCGATAGAACGCCTTGATTCATTGTCCAAAATTGCAGGTATTTTTATTTACCGAAAATCACGGAAACTACGCAGGTTTTTTAAGAAGAAGTCAGGCATAATAGTGATAAAGAATTTAGAACTCATCTTATGGCCCGTCTCAATCATAAGGCATATACTATTCTAATACGGGAACTAGAGCGGTGTGTGGGAAATGATCCGCTCCAAGCTCCTGTGAAAATGTTGATCCTCAAACGGTTAGAGCGATTACGACAACAAACGGGAGAGCCGGTTTCGGCTCAACAGTTACGGGAGATCATTCAGGATCTGATCCCTGAGTTTAGAGATGCAGCAATTCGCAAGGCAGCTAAAGCCAATCAACCCTCTGGAATGTTTAGCTATTTGTCCTGGGGAGTGATGGGTTTAGCTGGATTAGCAGGTTTGGTTTATATTCTCAATCTCCCCTATCCAATGATTCGCTGGCCAGTGTCCAAAACGATTCCCCTGGTGCTACTGCCCAGTTATATGAAAATGGATTATGATTACCGGGGGGCGATCGCCAATGTGGAAAAAGCAGACCAACTGATTAACCAAGCTACTAGCGCTGCTGATATCGAGTTAGGCGCAGAAAAAGTGGCCATAGCTCAAAATCATCTGGATGGTTTACCGGTGTGGTTTTTAGGCTACTTTCCCCGGCGCTACTGTACATTTTTTAGTTGTAGTTGGCAGTTTACCCTGGATGAGTATAAGGGCGCTCGGCAACAGGTCGCCCGCATGGATGCTAAAATTTTTCAGCAGAACAATGCTTTAACGCTTTTGGAAGAGGGTGCTAGTCAAATCGAAGAGGGGAAAAGCCAATATCAACAAGCCAACTCTGAGGCGAGTAAACAGGAAGCGATCGCCATTTGGCAAGCTGGACTCGATAAACTCGATCTCATCCCTCCTCAAACTGTTGCTGGACGAATGTCTGCGGCTCAAATGAAAGCATATCAGCGTGATTTTCAGCAGGTTTCTGGACGCAGTGCTGGAACCGGCAAAACCGATACCCTCATCCAAGCAGCGGCTCAGTATGGCATGGCAGCAGCCCAAATGTCTCAAAATCCCCCCCATCCTGAGGAGCAGTGGCAGGAAATTATCCGCTTCTGGGATCGGGCAAGCGAGCAATTGGAGCGGGTAAAAGATGATAATCCTACCTATGTGCAAGCCCAGACTAAATTAGCTGAATATCGTCAAAATGCTGCCATGGCGAGGATTCGTCTGCGGAATGAGCAAAGTTCTACTAAAGCCCTGAATCAGGCGAAAAGTCAAATTACCGCCTGGCAACAGTTAGCCGCTTCTAATGCCAATACTGGGGTACTTGTCAGTGGACTGCAAAGGATTATTTATGACCTAGATCGGGTGAAATCGGGAACAACGGCGACGGAAGAAGCGCGATCGCTCCGCGAGTTTGCTGAAGCGAAAATGCAGGAATTGAGTCAGTAGCTAATAGACTTCAGCTAGATGTCAGGGAATAGGCAATAGCTTGCCTAGCTAACTGGCTATCTTTCACCTTTTATCCTGCTCATTAAAACCCGATAAACCTTGGAATAGCATGACTAAGCCTCCGATCGCGATCGCGATCGCCAATCCTCCCGCAATCCAATCTAACACCGGTGTATTTTCCATAATTTCCCCGCTCTTTACCGATTGATGTCATAGGAGCTGACAGTTTTTTTACCCTTACTCCAAGGCTCAGAATATCATACCAAGTCCGCTGAATCAGTTAGAAATAGCAAAATCACTGGGCAATTAGATCGCTGGGAAGAAGAAAACAAACGAAGATCGCACAAAGGCTTATGATAAAGAACGAACTGTGTCTGCCGCCCAAAAGAATATGACCCTTGCTCATGTCATTGGTTTAGGTAAATCTGGAATTGCAGCCGCTAAACTGCTACACCGTCAAGGATGGCAGGTGAAAGCGAGCGATCGCCAAATCTCTGATGCTTTACGCCAACAACAGAAAACCCTTCACAATCTGGGAATTGCCTGCGATCTCGGCTCTTCCTTCAGCTTAGAGGATGCCCCCCTGCCAGAACGGATTGTAGTTAGTCCTGGAGTTCCCTGGGATATTCCCGTGTTGGTGCAAGCACGAGCGCAAGGCATAGAAATCCTGGGAGAAATGGAACTGGCTTGGCAAGAATTGAGCGATATTCCTTGGGTGGGAGTCACCGGAACCAATGGCAAAACCACCACTACCGCTTTAATTGCCGCGATTTTTCAACAGGCTGGCTTTTATGCCCCTGGCTGCGGTAACATTGGCTACGCAGCTTGTGAGTTGGCACTCGGTGAAAAACGGCCGGATTGGGTGATTGCCGAAATTAGTAGTTATCAAATTGAATCCTCCTCTACCCTATCGCCCCAAATAGGGGTCTGGACAACGTTTACCCCCGATCATCTCAAGCGCCATAAAACTCTGGACAATTATTACGAGATTAAAGCACAGTTATTGCGGCGATCGCATCATCAAGTCTTTAATGGCGATGATGCCTATTTGCGTCAAAGGGGTCTCAAAGAATGGCCTAATGCCTATTGGACGAGCATTAAAGGCAAACAGCATTTAGTTAGTTCTCCCCAGAATGGGATTTATATTCAAGACCGCTGGGTGATGGTGCAAGGCGACCCCATTTTACCCGCTGCCAGTTTGAAAATGGTGGGAGCGCATAACCAGCAAAATCTATTAATAGCGGTAGCTGTGGCTCGGTTAGCGGGGATTGAACGGGAAGCCATTGCTGAGGCGATCGCCAATTTTCCTGGCGTTCCCCATCGTTTAGAACTCATTGGTGCGATCGATCAAATTGACTTGATTAATGATAGTAAAGCCACCAATTATGATGCGGCTGAAGTGGGTTTATCGGCAGTTCAAGCTCCCGTTATTTTAATTGCAGGTGGAGAAGCGAAAGAAGGAGATGACACCCAATGGTTGCATCGCATTAAGTCTAAAGCGGCAGCAGTCTTACTCATCGGCGAAGCTGCGCCCCATTTTGCCCAACGCTTAGAAGCGGTGGGTTATGATTCCTATGAGATGGTCGAAACTTTGGATCGAGCCATTCCCCGTTCCTTAGTTTTAGCAAAACACTATCAAGCCAAAGGAGTATTATTTTCTCCCGCCTGCGCCAGTTTCGATCAATATGCTAACTTTGAGCAACGGGGCGATCATTTCCGCCAATTGTGTTTAGAACTCAACCAGTAGAAGCAAAAATTTTTTTGCCTCTACTCCTCTCTCCTGATACTGACGAACTTGGTTTAAATCAACATGCAGTGGCTGCGATCGCCAAAAATCGGTTGGATTTTAGTTATCCTGTTGGCAGGATGGCTTATTGTCGAGATCGCGACTAACCTGATCGCCGAAGGACTATGGTTTAACGAACTCGGTTATCGTGCTGAATTTGCCCTGCGGGTGAAAACTCAACTGATTGTTGGCACTCTTGTTTTTGGCATCAGCAGCCTTTATCTATGCGGCAATCTCTGGGTTGCGAACCGGCTCAAATATCCCAACCCCCCAGAGGAACAAGACGCTTATCCCCAATATCCCAAAACGATTCACCTAGGGTGGTTGCTGCTATCTGTCGGACTCTTAAGTCTCGTTTTAGGATTAATTATTGTCCAATATACAGAAGTTATTCTTCCCTATTGGCATACTGATTTTAATATTGCCCGCCTTACTCCGGAACTTCCCCCTCGATTTCGCCCCGAATCAGCTCTTCGCACCGTTTTAGATCTACCCAACTCTGGAGTCAAAACCCTATTTGTCCTTGGGTTCCCCATTCTCCTCTTGTGCATTCCCCAAAGAACGCTGCTGGCGATCGCCATTTTCCTCAGCACGGGTTTAGGCATAATTTTATCGAGCAATTGGGCCAAAATTCTCACCAGTTTTAATCCCACGCCCTTTAATCAAGTCGATCCCCTCTTTAACCAAGACATTAGCTTCTACATCTTCACCTTACCCGTTCTCCATCTCCTGGAATTCTGGCTCGTTATTCTCTGTGTTTTTTCCTTACTTTCTGTTACCATCATCTATTTATTATCCGGTAGAAGTTTAGCCCTGGGCAGTTTTCCCGGTTTTTCTCCCAAACAGCGCCGCCATTTGCAAGTCATCAGCGCCGCAGTGATGTTTAGCGTTGCCTATAGTTATATCCTCTCCCGCTACGAACTCCTCTATTCTCCTACCGGAGTCATTTATGGAGCCAGCTTTACCGATATCTATACCCAAAAACCGATGATTGAAGTGCTGTCTATTCTGGCAGCAAGCTACGGTTTTTTCCTTTTAGGTCGCTCGGTCTATTGGGCAAAAAAACGGGATATTTGGCGGAAAATCATTTATGGGATGCTTCTCTTTTTAGTCATTGCAGGAGTGAGCAACTATGCTCTGCCTGCCCTGAGCCAGCGCCTCATCGTTCAACCCAACGAGCTGCAACGAGAAACTCCATTTATCCAGCGCACCATTGAATTTACTCGATCGGCTTTTAATTTAGACCAAATCGATGTTTATCCGTTTAATCCTGAAGGACAATTAACCATACAAGACTTACTCAATAATAAGCTGACTCTTGATAATGTTCGCCTCTGGGATACTCGCCCCCTCTTGCAAACCAACCGGCAACTTCAACAAATTCGCTTATATTATAAATTTCTGGATGCCGATATTGAGCGCTACACTTTCCGCCAGCGAGATTACCAAGGCACGGAAAAACAACAGGTCATTTTAGCGCCACGAGAATTAGATTATGAAGGAGTACCTGAAGAGGCAAAAACTTGGATCAATGAACATTTAGTCTATACCCATGGTTATGGCTTTACTATGTCGCCAGTGAATACGGTTGCCTCCGACGGTTTACCCGAATATTATGTCAAAGATATTGGTGCAGAAAGCCCAGAAGGACAAACCACTCCCGTTTGGATTTCTGAGCCTCGAATTCGCGATAGTATTCCCATTGGTCAACCGAGAATTTATTATGGAGAGTTGACCAATACTTATCTTATGACTCCTTCGAGGGAACCCGAGTTAGATTATCCCCAAGGAGATGCTAACCAATATAACTTTTATGATGGGACAGGGGGCGTATCGATCGCCAATCGCTGGAGACGGTGGTTGTTTGCTAAATACCTCAAAGATTGGCAAATGCTCTTAACCCAATCTTTTACGCCAGAAACTAAGGTTTTATTTCGTCGCAATATCGTTGAGCGAGTCCAAGCGCTTGCTCCCTTTCTCCGATTCGATCGAGACCCCTATTTAGTCGTTGCCGATACTGATTTAAGTGGAGATAAAAGTAACAATAAGGAGAACTATTTGTATTGGATTATTGATGCTTATACAACCAGCGATCGCTATCCCTATTCCGATCCAGAAAAACTCCCCTTTAACTACATTCGCAACTCCGTAAAAGTCGTCGTCGATGCCTACAATGGCAGGGTTTATTTTTTCATTGCTGATGACTCCGACCCGATGATTCAAACCCTTGCCAAAATCTTTCCTAACCTGTTCCGTAGTTTAAACGATATGCCCCAATCCCTTAAGGTTCATATTCGCTATCCTGTAGACCTGTTTAGCATCCAATCCGATCAACTGTTAACCTATCATATGCGCGATCCTCAAGTCTTTTACAACCGTGAGGATCAATGGCGCTCTCCCCTAGAAATCTATGGCGGTCAACCCCAAACCGTAGAACCTTATTATTTAATCATGAAGTTGCCGACTGAAAATCGAGAAGAATTTATCTTACTTCATCCCTTTACTCCCGCGAGTCGCAATAACTTAATTGCTTGGTTAGCCGGTCGTTCAGATGGAGAAAATTACGGTAAACTTTTGCTCTATCAATTCTCTAAACAGCAGCTTGTTTATGGGCCAGAACAAATTGATGCTCTGATTAATCAAGACCCAGAAATTTCCCGTCAAATCTCTCTCTGGAACCGGCAGGGATCAAAAGCTATTCAGGGAAACCTCCTTGTCATTCCCATTGAAAAATCTCTGCTTTACGTCGAACCCCTCTATTTGGAAGCCGAACAAAATAGCTTACCAACCTTAGTCCGAGTGATTGTTGCCTATGACAACCAAATTGTTATGGCTAACACCCTGGAGAGAGCTATCAATGCTATCTTTAATTCTCCTAATTCTAGTCCCTCTAATCCCCCCACACCTGTAATTCGCAACTTAGATGAAATTGGATCGCCCTAGGGGTTAGAATGGGGGAGGCAATGCAGACCTCCTATCTCAAGGGTATGATTGATACCAAGAAACGACAACAGATCCACGATCTCGTCGATGGACTTCCGGAAGAATACTTAAATCAAGTTTGGGCTTTTTTAGCTCCTCTGAGTGCAGATGTCTATGTACTGACTATGATGCACGCAACCATAGATACAATCAAACCCGGTGATTTCATGAATCGCGAAGAAGCTCTAGGGTTTTTGCATCATCCATAATAAACCAATCCTCGATCGCTGGCACAGGTGCAAATCCTATGACTGTGGCTCACTCCTCCACAATATCATCCACCCAATACCAACTACTCTATCACCGTAGCTTTCTCCAAGATCTACAAAAGTTACAGAAAAGAGAAAAGAGTAGCTATGAAACAATTTATCGCTTTGTATTTACTGAGTTCCTGAGCCTCAAACGCCTAGAAGACCTGCCGAAACTGCATCGACTTGGCCCAGAGCCCATGTTCTATCATTTTACGATTGGAGAATATCTGATTGCGATCGCCGTCGTGGGGCAAATTGTTAAATTTCTCCGGATTCTACCCAAACCGGAGATCTAAACGGTATGGTGTCTAGGAGAGTTTTAAGTAACCTCTGATTACCTTGTTTCGATCGGCGATCGCCGACAATGCCTCAACCCTTTGGAGAAGACTGGTTATGGATGCAGCAACCCTCTGGCAACGTTATCAAGACTGGCTGTACACCCACGACAGCCTAGGATTTTATCTCGACATTAGTCGAATGAGGTTTGACGATCGTCTAGTCGCACAAATACAGCCCAAGCTTGACAAAGCCTTTGCCGAAATGGCTAAACTGGAATCAGGGGCGATCGCCAACCCAGATGAAGGACGAATGGTGGGGCACTACTGGCTACGCAACCCCGATCTTGCACCCAATCCCCAACTCAAAGCTGAAATCAACGAAACCTTAGAAGCGATTCATCGCTTCGCCCAAGATATCCACTCTGGAGCCATCAAACCCCCCAATGCTCCCCAATTCACTGATATTCTCTCCATCGGCATCGGTGGATCTGCCCTAGGACCCCAATTTGTTGCTCAAGCGTTAGCCTCTTCCTCTCCTCAACTCCATATTCACTTTATTGACAACACCGATCCGACAGGTATCGACCGTACCCTAGGCCAACTCAAAGATAAACTCAATACCACCCTAGTCATTATCATCTCCAAATCTGGAGGCACGCCCGAAACCCGCAACGGCATGATCGAAGCCAAAGCTGCCTATGAAGCCGCTAACCTCCCCCATGGCCCCCACTTTATCGCCATTACCGGCCATGAGAGTAAACTGGAGAAACTCGCTAAATCTGAACATTGGTTAGCCACCTTCCCCATGCATGACTGGGTAGGCGGACGCACCTCCGAACTCTCTGCTGTTGGTTTAGTTCCCGCCGCTCTACAAGGGATCGACATCAATCAAATGTTAGCGGGAGCCAAAGAAATGGATGAAGCCACCCGCATCCCCTCCCTTAAACAAAATCCTGCCGCTCTGCTTGCCCTTTCCTGGTACTTCGCCGGCAATGGTAAAGGAGAAAAAGACATGGTGATTTTGCCCTACCAAGACAGCTTGCTGCTCTTTAGCCGCTACCTGCAACAGTTGGTGATGGAATCCTTGGGTAAAGAAAAGGATTTAGACGGCAATACGGTCTATCAAGGTATTGCTGTTTATGGTAACAAAGGCTCTACCGACCAACATGCCTATGTCCAGCAGTTGCGCGAAGGTATAGCGAATTTCTTTGTCACCTTTATTGAAGTCCTGAAAGACCGCGATCGCCCTTCCCCCGAAGTAGAACCTGGAGTGACTTGTGGTGACTATCTGTCTGGACTATTGCAAGGAACCCGCAAAGCCTTATACGAAAATAACCGGGACTCTATTACCGTCACTATCCCTGAAGTCACTCCGCGCACTGTAGGAGCATTGATTGCCCTCTATGAGCGGGCTGTCGGATTTTATGCCACCTTGGTCAATATCAATGCCTATCACCAACCTGGGGTAGAAGCAGGGAAAAAAGCTGCCGCCAGTGTTCTCCAGTTGCAAAATCAAATTATGAAAGCTTTAGGGGAGAGCGACAGATCTTTATCTTTGGTAGAATTAGCGACTGCTGCCAACGCCTCAGAGGAAATTGAAGCGGTTTATAAAATTGTTCGCCATTTAGCCTTCAATAATCGCGGAGTCGTCTTGCAAGGGAATACGGCTCAACTTCAAGATTTAAAAGTGGCTAAGGCAATTTAAGAGTAAGGGCTTTCCGGCTGGAAAGCCCCTCGACCCAAGGATAAAACCCAATTTTGTCTATTGCTAGGGTGTGTCATTCATTAAAGACCTTGACAAAATGGATATTATGTGGGCTATCAGGCTGGCGATCGCTATGCTAATAATTTGACATTGCTTCTAACTCGATCGCGGCTCTGATACAAATGCTGGAGGAGACTGATGATGAACATGCTCGTTGTTGGGCAGCTTATAGTTTAGAGCAAATTGCACAAGGTAATCAAGAGGCAATCGCTGCCCTGGTGCAACTGGTGGCGCAGACTGAGTGTGAACATACCCGTTACCGAGTAGCTCATAGTTTATCCCTCTTCTTTCACTCTGGGAAGAGTATAATAAAGAAAAAAGGCTAAAAGCCCTCAAGGGGTGACAAGGGAGCTAAAGAGTAGACTGTATAAGGGATAGAGCCTTTAACCCCTTCTGGAAAAATAAGCGCTTATGAGGCTTGGAATCCATCAGTTCTTGAGCCAAAGAAGACCAACATTGAAAGGACTGAA